>NZ_JBHWBW010000140.1:0-7068 GCF_042735675.1 Kitasatospora sp. NPDC059571 | reverse complement strand
CTCCCCGCGGCGGCTCACCTAAACTACCCCCCACACAACACCCCGCTAACCACCGGGGGGGGGGGGCGCGGCGCGCCGGGCGGGGGGCGCGGCGGAGGGCGGCTCGCGGACCCCGCCCCGCGGCCGACGCACCCTGGACAACCCTCCAGGAATTTAGGTTAGCCTTACCTACATGACCAGTGCCCTGCTGGCCGCGAACACGGCCGGATACACCATGCCTCCGCTCTGGCGGATCCTGACCAAGTCCGGGTACTTCATCGGCCTGTCCGGCGCCATCGGCGCCACCGTCACCTACGCCACCACCGTCCGCCCGGCGCTGCGCGCCCCGCAGGCGGACGCCGCCGACACCGCGGTGCTCCGGCGCAGATCGGCGGCGTACCTCGCCCTTGCCGGCGTGGTCCTGCTGATCGCCGGGTACTTCCAGCTCGCCGCCCGGCTCGCCCGGGCCGGCAAGGGCATGCCGTTCGCCGACGCCCTCGCCCCCGACCGGCTCTGGGATTTCCTCACCGTCCCCGCGGCCAAGGGTGCCTGGATCGCCCAGGGCACGGTCTACCTCGCCCAGAACGCCGCGCTCCTGCTGACGTCCGCCGCGCTGGCGGCGCTGTTCCTCCCGGCGGTCCGCCGCCACCTGGACGCCGTCGCGCTCACCGCACTGCCGCTCTCGCTCGCGGTGACCCTGATCGCGGCCGTCCCGACCACCAGGCCCAGGGACGGCGACCGCTGGCTCGACCTCGCCCTCGACCAGATCCACATCGTCAGCGGCACGGTCTGGCTCGGCGGCCTCGCCCTGATGGCGGCCCTCGCCGCGGCCCGCCCGCTCCTCGGCGGCGGCGCCGGCCTGCTGTGGGCCGACATGTGGCGGCGCTTCAGCCTGGTCGCCATGGTCTGCGTGGGCGCCGTCCTCGTCTCCGGCCTGTGGCTGAGCTGGAAGCACGTCGGCGGGATCGCCGAGCTGTGGACCACCGGGTACGGCCTCGCCCTGCTCATCAAGATCCTTCTGGTGCTGGGCCTGGTCACGGCCGGCGCGGTCAACCAGTTCTGGCTGATGCCGCGCATCGCCCGCGCCCGCCGCGCCGACGACACCGCCTCCCTGCTGCACCTGACCCTGCGGCACTTCCCCGCCGTCGTCTGGGGCGAGGTCGCCCTCGGCGCCGCCGTCCTCGCCGTCGTCCCCTTCCTCGCCGGATCCGCCCGCTCCGAGTCCGGCGACCCACAGGCGGTCTCCTCGGGCAGCATCTTCGCCGCCGGCGCAGCCCTCGTCCTGGCCCTGCTGCTCTCCCTCTACGCCACCGCCAAGGCCTCCGAAGCCCTCTCCCGCAGGCCCGCCCCCGCCCCCGCCTGAGGCACCCGGCCCCTGGTCCGGCCCCTGGTCCGGGCGCAGGACGGGCGGCGATACTGGCCGGATGGGATTCCTCGTCCTCATGACGCTGCCGGGGCTGGTGCTGCTGCTCACCGCGCTCGCGCTGGTCGACCAGGTGCTGCTGCGGGCCGGCCGGGCGGGGCTGCTGCCCTGGCGGACGGGCGCCCGGCAGGGGCAGGTCTCCGCGACCGGGTTCGAGCAGTTGCACGCGACCTTCTCGGCGGGCAAGCAGCACGAGCTCAGGGAACGGCAGTCCGCACTGATCCTGCGCGACGAGGACGAGGACGGCGCCCCGCCGAACCGCACCGGGGTGGACCTGCTGCGCGGTTCGGCGGTGATCCGGCTGCCGAGGACCTCCTGACCGGCGGGCCGGCCGGGCGCTGTCCGGCCGATCGCGCGGCCCTCCCGCGGCCGGCGGCCGAGCCTCGTACCGTGCCGCGAGCGGGCCGCCCCCACCACTGCCTGATCCCACGGACCACGGAGGCCCTCGGGCGCCCGCACCTGAACCGCTTCGGTGCGGGCGGCCGCCGGAGACTGCCTCGCTTGGAGTACGGAATTCCATGAGCCCCTTGATTGACCGGAACGCGATGGAATCGGCCTTCGGCATCGAAGAGCTGGTCACTCCCGATGACCATGCGCTCGACGGCATCGTCGACGAGCCGACCCGTGCCTTCCTGCGCGAGGTGGGGTTGCCGGACCGAATGGGCTGGTTCGAGGCGGATCAGGTCCTCCTGGACGGCGACCTGCGGATCGGCGGCGAGGCATGGCGACCGGTCGCCGAGAAGTATCCGAATTGCCCCTTCGACATGTCGACGTGGCTTTCGCTCGGCGGTATCGGGCTTGACGACGTGTCCGTGGACACCGTCACCGGCGACGTGTACTGCATCCCGGAAGACGGCGCCCCCCACCTGCTCAACAGCAGCATCGGCGCCTTCGCCTTCTTCCTGCACGCCCTGGAGGAAGAACGCCCGAACTATGACCCGGAAGCCGGTACGGATGGCGTCGACCCGCAGGGTGCCGAAACTCGGCTCCTGGACCTCATGCGCCGGATCGATCCCGCCGCGACGGAGAATCCCGAGTCCTGCTGGTTCGCCGTCCTTCGACAGGTGCGCAACCTCTTGCCGTACTAGGTCCCGACCAGTTCCCGTCCTCGACACCTCCGTCCCCCGACGGCGTCGGAGTCCGCCGTGCGGGCGAACGGCGACCCGTGGGGCTCCGGCGGGGCCGACCACCGACGGTGCCCGCCGGGGCGATCGGCACGTCCCACGTGGCGCTCCGATGCGGGTACCGGTGGCCACTCGAACGCCCCATCCACCGTGCGGCGCAAGGGATGTGCTCCTACGGTGCCCGTTAAGGGGGCCAATCGACGAGAGGTGCACACTCCCATGGCAGGCAAGTTCGAGCTGTACGTCGACGAGTCCGGCAACCACCGTTTCCGGCTGAAGGCCGCGAACGGCGCGGTGGTGATCACCGGCGACCCGCAGGAGTCCAAGGACGACTGCCTGAAGAGCATCGAGTCGCTGCGCAAGCTCGCGCCGTACGCGCAGGTGCTGGAGGTCGCCGGATCGCAGGGCTGACCGCGGTCCGAGGTGCCGGGCCGGCCGTCCGATCGGGGCGGCCGGCCCCTTGGTGTGCGAAGCGGCGGACCGGCCGACGCAGGTGGCGCGGCCATGGCAGACCCATGGGATCTCCGCGAAAGCCTCACACGTGACACCTGTCGATCGTTCGGGTGCCGTGCATAAGGTCCTAGTCCCAAGGTCGCGCCCCACGGCGCGACAGCCGACCGGGAAGATCCCATGGACTACTGCGCACCGTGCCGACGCCACCTCAACGGGGCTTACTCGTGCCCGGGCTGCGGCGCACCGGCCAGTGCCCTGCAGCCGGGCCCCACCACCGTCCGGCCCGCCACCGCCCCGTCGGGCTCCGGTCCGTCGGAGCCGCGCCGCCGGCGCAGGCAGCCTCCTCGGCGGCGCCGCCGGGCGGTCCTGCTGACCGCTGCCGGGCTGGCCCTCGGCGGGGCCGGGGTGCTGGCCCTCGCCGCACCCGGCAGCAGCGGCGCGGCCCACCCCGTGACGGCCCCGGTGGAGGACCAGGTCGGAGCCGGCACCGACTCCCCCGCGGCGGCGCCGGCGAGCACCTCGGCGGCGCCCTCCCACTCCGCGTCGGCCCGGCCGTCCCGGTCGGCGTCGGCCCGGCCCAGCGCCTCGGCGAGCACGTCCTCGGCGGCCTCCGCCCCGGCGCCCTCCGCCTCCTCCGGCACCTCACGGCCCTCGTCCGACCCGACCTCGGGGCCGAGCCGCACTCCCTCCCCGAGGCCGTCGCAGACCTGCAAGCCGTTCCTGTTCTGGTGCACCTGACGGGCCCGGTCAGCCGTTCAGCAGCGCGGCGAGCACCGCGGCGTGGCTGATCGGCAGGTCCCGCGCGGCGGTGAGCAGGGCGAGCGGCCCGGCGGCGGCCAGCTGCCGCAGGTGGTCGAGGGCGGCGGCGGGCGCGGGTTCGGCCAGCTCCGCGAGGTAGCGGCGGCGGAACTCCTCGAAGAGCTCCGGATCGTGGCCGTACCAGCGGCGCAGCCCGTCCGACGGCGCCACGGCCCGCAGCCACTCGTCGAACCCCGCGTCCTCCTTGCGCAGCCCGCGCGGCCACAGCCGGTCCACCAGCACCCGCGCCCCCTCGCCGGGCTCCGGTGCGGTGTAGATCCTGCGACATGTGACGGCCATCCGGCCATGATCCCGCCCGCCGGAGCGGTCACCGTGCGTACGCTGCGGAGTGTCCGGATTGCAGTCCCGGATGCTGTCCGTACGGTCTACACACGGGGGACGCGACATGGTGCCTGCGGTCACCGCATCGGATCCGCTGGCGGCCGCCGGGGTGCTGTTCCCCGACGGCGCCGGCCGGCTGATGGTGGTGCGGGCGGTGTACGAACGGCGCCATCCCGTGGAGGTGCCCGGCGGGGGCTGGGAGCTGCAGGACGCCACCCCGCGCGACACCGCGCTGCGCGAGATCGCCGAGGAGATGGCGGTGCGCGCCGAGCTGGGTCCGCTGGCCTGCGTCGACTGGGCGCTGGACGCCCTCCGGCCGCCGATCGTCTCCTTCCTGTACTGGGCGGCCCCGCTGACCGCCGGCCAACTGGCCGCGGTGCGGCTGCAGGAGGACGAGCTCGGCGGGTACGCCTTCGTCACACCGCGGCAGGCGGCCTCGGCCCTGCCGCCGAAGCTGTCGCGGCGGGTGGCGGCCTGCCTGAGGGCCCCGGCCGGGTGGGGGCCGGTGGAGCTGGAGGACAGCCTGCCGGTCGGCCAGAGCCGGGTGTTCCTCTCGCACGAGCCGGCCCCGCCGTACACCGCCGCCGACGGGATCGACCTGGCGGGCGGGGACCGGCCGCCGGTCATCCCGCCGCTGGACCGGGCCACCTACATCGCGACCCGCCCGCGGATCCGGGTGGCGGTCCGGATCCTCGCCACCGACGCGGCCGGCCGCGTCCTGGCCGAGGACGGGAACGCCGCGGCGGACGGGGACGGCGACGGCAGCGGGCCGCGGCTGCCGGGGGCGGTGGTGGCCGCGGAGGCGGAGACGCCTCGGCAGGCGGCGGCCCGCGTGCTCGCCGGCCGTCCTGGGCTGCCGGGCGGTCCGCCGGGGCGGCTGCTGGGCCTGGACTGGCTGCCGGGCGGCGGCGGTCCGGCCCGGCTGGTGTACGTGTTCGACGGTGGTACGGCCGTCCCGCCCGGCCCGGGTCTGCGGCCGGTGGAGGCGGGCGAGGCGGGGCCGCGGACGGCGGCCTGCCTGGCCGTCCGCGACTCGCCGGGTGGCCCGATCGAGCTGGTCGGCGGCGCGCCGGCGGTCCGGACGGTGTGACGGGGCACCGCCACGGGGACACAATGGAGCGGCGAGCGCTCCCCGCCCGAGGAGGTCCTGTGGTCCGCGCGATCGAGTCCGAGCTGGCCAGCCGGCGGGTGGAGTCGGTCGCGGTGGCGGGGCGGCTGACGGTCCGGCTGTCCGGGGGCGTCGTGGTCACGGCCGAGAACGACTTCCGGCTGCGGACGGCCACCGAGGTCGAGCACTTCTACCCGGGCCTGGCGCTGGCGCCCTCGGGGTCGCTCGCCGCCCTGGTCGGCGCCCGGGTGGCGGCCGCCGGGGTCACCCGCTCCGGCGGGCTGGAACTGGACTTCGGCCCGGCCGGCGTACTCTCGGTGCAGCCCGAGACGGCCGGTCCCGATGCGCCCGCCGCCTGGCGGGTGGCCGGGCCGGCCGGGCCCCTCTTCACCGCCGAGCCGGGCGGCTACCTGGCGGTCTGACCACCGGCCCGCCGGGCGGCGCAGCCGCCCCCGGGCAGCCGCCGACGCGCAGTTGCCTCCGAGCAGCCGCCCCCGCGCGGGCGGGCGGCGCAGGCCGGTCACCACAAGCGCGTCGTCAGCGCAGGTCGAAGACCAGCCGGGCGGAGACCTCGCCGGCGAGCACCTGGTCGAAGCAGGTGTTGACGTCCTCCAGGCGGCGGGTCTCCCGGATCACCCTGGTGCGGCCCAGCGCGTGCAGCCGGAACACCTCGGCGAGGTCCTGCCGGGTGCCGACGATGGAGCCGACGACCTTGGTGCCGTTCAGCACGGTGTCGAAGACCGGGATCTCCAGCTCCCCGTCGGCGGGCAGCGCGACCAGGACCAGCGTGCCGCCGCGGCGCAGCGCCGCGTACGCGGCTGCGAAGGACTCGTTGCTGACGGCGAGCGAGATGGCGGCGTCGGCGCCGCCGAGCTTCTGCACCTCGGCGGCCACGTCCTGCCGGCGGGCGTCGATGACGTGGTCGGCGCCGAGTTCGCGGGCGAGCTCCAGCTTGGCGTCGGTGACGTCGACGGCGACGGTCTCCGCACCGAGGATCCGCGCGTACTGGAGGGCGAGGTGGCCGAGGCCGCCGATGCCGGAGACCAGGACGCGGGAGCCGGGGCCGGCGTCGGCCACCTTCACGGCCTTGTAGGTGGTGACGCCGGCGCAGGAGAGCGGGGCGGCGTCCATCGGGTCGACGCCGTCGGGCACGGGAACGACGTAGTCGCCGTGGGCGAGCGCGTACTGGGCGTAGGCACCGTCCACGGAGTAGCCCGAGTTGTGCTGCTGCAGGCAGAGGGTCTCCCAGCCGGTGACGCAGTGGTCGCAGCGGCCGCAGGCGTCGGCCAGCCACGGGATGGCCACCCGGTCGCCCACCTGCACGTGCCGGACGAGGGCGCCGGCCCGCTCGACCACGCCGACGCCCTCGTGACCGGGGACGAACGGCGGGCTCGGCTTGACCGGCCAGTCGCCGCGCGCGGCGTGGATGTCGGTGTGGCACAGGCCGGACGCCTCGATGCGGACCAGGACCTGGTGCGGGGCCGGTTCCGGGACCGGGCGGTCCTCGATGGTGAGCGGTGCGGTGAAGTCGCGTACGACGGCGGCCTTCATGGCGGCGTCCTTCCGGTGTCGGACGGTGGGGTGCCGCGCGGCCCCCGCGACCGGGGCCCCGGGCGGGGCGGCGGGCGGACGGCCGGGCCCGCGGCCGCACGGCGTCGGGCCCGCGCGGGACGGGCACGGGCGCGGCACGGCCGAGGGCGCGCACGGCACGGGCGGCGGCGAGCCCACGCTAACCCGGCCTGGGGGGGGCCCCCCGCGCGGGGGGGGGGCCGCCCCCCCCGGGCCGCCGCGCCGGGGCGGCGGGGCGGCGGGGTGACAGAGCGCAGCCGCCCCCCCCGCCC
>NZ_JBHWBW010000139.1:0-17155 GCF_042735675.1 Kitasatospora sp. NPDC059571 | reverse complement strand
CGCCGGCTCCGGGTCAGCGCTTCGGAGCTGCGGACGCGGCGAGCTGGCCGAGCATCTCCTCCATGGACTCCTGCGCGGGCCGGTAGCGCACGCCCAGCTCGCGTCGGCTCTTGGTCGTGTCGCTGCGGAGGTCGAAGCCGATGTTGCGGCGCACGTATGCGCGGGGGAGTCCGATCACCGGCGCGAGGGCGACTGCGAGGGGTTTGGGAACCGCCCGGCGCGGCAGCCCGAAGGTGGCTCCGTAGGCGGGAAGCAGCCGGCGGCCGAGGTCGACGATGTCGGTGGTCTCCGCCACGACGAGGTGCCGGCCTTCAGCCTCGGGGAGGAAGGCGGCCGCCAGGTGTGCGTACGCGACCTCGCGGACGTCCACGACGGCCAGGGCGATGCGGGGTGCGCCGAAACGCGCCTCGCCACTGGCCATCTGCCGTGCGATGGCGAAGCTCTCGCTGGTGGGGTCGGGGTTGAGCGAGGGGCCGATCACCAGGCCGGGATTGACGGTGACCAGGCGCCAGCGGTCCTGGCTCCGGGCGATCCGCCAAGCTTCCCGCTCGGCGAGGGTCTTGGAGTAGCTGTAGGGCTCGTGAGTCAGTGACGAGGTGGTGTTCCAGGTCTCCTCGGTGACGATCCGGCCGGGGAGCCGCCGGATGTCCTGGGCATCGCCGACCATCGCGGCCATCGAACTGGTGAGCACGACCCGCTCGACGCTCGCGACCTCTGTCGCCGTCTCCAGTACGTTGCGGGTGCCGCGCACGGCCGGGTCGACGAGGTCACGCTGCGGATCGCGGACCGTCCGTGCGAACGGCGAGGCCGTGTGGATCACGATCCGGCAGTCCTGCATGGCCTCGCGGTACGAGCCGTCCTGCAGCAGGTCTGACGCGAACAGGCGCAACGTGCCGGGCGAGGCGTCGGCGAGGAGGTGTTGCACCTTGTCGGTGTTGTGCGGGTCGCGGACCGCGGCGTGGACCGTGGCCCCGGCGTCGAGCAGGCTCTTCACGATCCAGCCGGCGACGTAACCGGTGGCTCCGGTGACCAGGACCGGCGCACTTGTGTCGACGGGCAGGTCACCGAGGTCGACTCGGGTGTCCATGGAGTTCCTTTCGCTCTCTGCGCCGCGCGCAGGTGCCTCGGCTGGCCGGGTGGTTCGCATGGGCAGAAGCACATGGCGGTGATCCCCGCAGGCATCTCTGCCGCGACGATCACCGCCCTGTGCATCACCCGTCCGAGCGATCAGCCGTACGACGTCTGCTCAGTCGTTGACGAGGATGATCTTGCCGATGTGCCCGCCCGCCTCCATGAGGCGGTGCGCCTCAGCGGCGTCGGAGAGGGGGAGGGTGCGGTCGACGACGAGCTCGACGGTGCCGTCCTCGATCAGCGGCCAGACCCACTCGCGCACCTCGGAGATGATCGCCGCCTTGTCGGCGGCGGCGCGGGTGCGCAGGGTGGTCCCGTGGACGGAGGCGCGCTTGAAGACCAGCTCGGCGAGGTTGAGCGGGGCTTCGAGGCCGTTCTGCAGGCCGATGATGACCAGGCGTCCGTCGGGGGCCAGGGAGCTGACGTTGCGCTGGAGGTACTCGCCGCCGATGACGTCGAGGATGATGTCGTAGGGGCCGTGGTCGGCGAAGTTCTCGGTGCGGTAGTCGATGGTGACGTCGGCGCCCAGCTCCCGTGCGCGGGCGGCCTTCTCGGGGCCGCCGACGGTGGTGACGACGCGGGCGCCCAGCGCCTTGGCGATCTGGATGGCGGCGGTGCCGATGCCGCCGGCGCCGCCGTGGACGAGGAGGGTCTCGCCGTGCTCGAGGCGGGCGGTCATGACGAGGTTGGACCAGACGGTGGCGACGGCCTCGGGCAGGGCGGCCGCCTCGACGAGGCTGACGCCCTTGGGGACGGGGAGGAGTTGGCCCTCGGGGACGGCGACCTTCTGGGCGTAGCCGCCGCCGGTGAGCAGGGCGCAGACCTCGTCGCCGATGCTCCAGCCGGTGACGCCCTCGCCGATGGCGCTGATGCGTCCCGAGGCCTCCAGCCCGGGGTAGGGGGAGGTGCCGGGAGCGAGGGGGTAGAGGCCCCAGCGCTGCATGATGTCGGCCCGGTTGAGGGCGGTGGCGGCCACGTCGATGACGACTTCGCCCGCCGCGGGGGTCGGGTCCTCGACGTCGGTCCACTCCAGAACCTCAGGGCCGCCGAATTCCTTGATCGTGATTGCCTTCATGGTGCAAGTCCGTTCGCATGAGCAAGCCAATGTTTGCACTGCACACATTAGGGCGCCGGAGTATGCAGTGTCAACATTGCTCTTGCTGAGCAATGCTCAGCAGGCTAGGGTTGCAATCATGATCGCCACGGCCGCACCGGCACGCCAACGCCTGAAGCCCGAGGAGCGCCGGACGCAGCTGATCAACATCGGCCTGCGGCTGCTCACCACCCGGCCCATCCACGAGATGTCGATCGACGAGGTGGCCGCCGAGGCTGGCATCTCCCGCGGCCTGCTGTTCCGCTACTTCCCCACCAAGCGCGACTACTACGTCGCGGTGGTGGAGGCGGCCGGGCGCCGACTGCTGCGGCACGCCAAGGCGCCGGAGGAGGGAACTGCGGCGGAGCGGGTGCGCGGGATCGTCGAGGGCTTCGTGTCGTTCGTCCAGCGCCGAAAGGGCAACTACGTGGCCCTGGTGCGAGCCGGCGCGGGCGGCGACGAACGGGTGCTGGAGGTCTTCGAGGACAACCGCCGCACCCTCACCGGCCGCGTCCTGGACGCCGCCGGCGTCCTGGACCCCACACCGCTGCACCGGCTCGCCGTGCGCGGCTGGCTGGCCATGGCGGAGGAGATGGCCATCGGGGCCACCGGCGACGTCGTCACCACGGACGACCTGGTCAACCTGCTGGTCGGCAACCTGGAGCAGGTCATGGACCGGTTCACCGCCAGCGATCGCTGAAAAATCCGCCGGACGCCCCGCGTCCGGCACCCGTCCCCTTCAACTACTGAGCATTGCTCGACAAGGTGGGAGCACATGGACTTCGGACACTCGGCCCGGGCGCGCGAGTACATCGAGCGGATGGAAGCGTTCATGGCCGCGGAGGTCCTGCCCCGCGAGCAGGAGTACTACACCGAGCTTCGGGCCCAGGACGATCGCTGGACGTCGGTCCCACCGGTGATCGAGGAGCTGAAGGCCAACGCCAGGGCCGCGGGCCTATGGAACCTCTTCCTCCCCGACACCGTCCACGGCGCGGGCCTGACCAACGTCGAGTACGCCCCGCTCGCCGAACTGATGGGACGCTCGCTGATCGCCCCGGAGATCTTCAACTGCAACGCTCCCGACACCGGCAACGCCGAGGTGCTGCTGCACTACGGCAGCGGCGAGCAGCGCAGCCGCTGGGTGGAGCCGCTGCTGCGCGGCGAGATCCGCTCGGCCTTCTGCATGACCGAACCGGACGTCGCCTCCTCCGACGCCGCCAACATGGCGGCCACCGCCACCGTGGACGGGGACACCGTCGTCCTCAACGGCCGCAAGTGGTGGAGCACCGGCATCGGGCACCCGGACTGCCGGTTCGTCATCTTCATGGGCCTGACCGACCCCCAGGCGCCTCGCCACGCCCGGCACTCCATGGTCCTCGTTCCCCTGGACACCCCGGGCGTGCGCATCGAGCGGATGCTGCCGGTGTACGGCTACCTCGACGAACCCTACGGCCACGGCGAGGTGACCTTCACCGACGTCAGGCTGCCGCTGAGCGCCGTGATCGCCGGCCCCGGCCGGGGCTTCGAGATCGCCCAGGGCCGGCTCGGCCCCGGGCGCATCCACCACTGCATGCGGCTGATCGGACTGGCCGAGCGCGCACTGCAGCTGGCCTGCGAGCGGTCCCTGTCCCGCACGGCCTTCGGGAAGCCGCTCGCCAACCTCGGCGGCAACCGCGAGCGGCTGGCCCGGGCCAGGATCGCGATCAACCAGGCACGTCTCCAGGTCCTGCACGCCGCATGGCTGCTGGACACCGCCGGAGCGTTCGGCGCCATCAGCGAGCTGTCCCAGGTCAAGGCGGCCGTCCCGGCGATGGCCTGCGACGTGATCGACATGGCCATCCAGCTCCACGGCGGAGCAGGCCTGTCCGACGACTTCCCGCTGGCCGGCGCGATGGCCGCCGCCCGCGCGCTGCGCCTGGCGGACGGCCCCGACGAAGTGCACCTCGGAGTCGTCGCCCGGGTCGAACTGCGGGGCCACACCCGGGACGCGGCATGACCGGCCAGGAGCGGAAGGAGCAGGTGAGGACGCCGTGACCGCACGGAGAAGAATCCTTGTCACCGGGGCGAGTTCGGGACTGGGGGAGGGCATGGCGCGCGCCTTCGCCGCCCGCGGCCGGGACCTGGCGCTCTGCGCCCGCCGGACCGACCGGCTGGAGGCACTGCGCGAGGAACTGCTCGCCGCCCACCCGGGCATCACCGTCTCGGTGCGCAGCCTGGACGTCAACGACCACCAGCAGGTCTTCGAGGTGTTCCGCGCCCTGAACACGGACCTGGGTGGCCTGGACCGGGTCGTCGTCAACGCGGGCCTGGGGAAGGGGCGTCCGATCGGCACCGGCCGTTTCGACGCCAACCTCCAGACCGCGCAGACCAACTTCACCGCCGCGCTCGCCCAGTGCGAGGCCGCCATGGAGATCTTCCGCGCCCAGCGCTCCGGCCACCTCGTGGTCGTCTCCTCGATGAGCGCGATGCGAGGCCTGCCACACAATCTCACCACGTACGCGGCCAGCAAGGCCGGCGTCTCGGCGCTGGCCGAGGGCATCCGCGCCGAGA
The DNA here is from genome assembly GCF_042735675.1 of Kitasatospora sp. NPDC059571. Taxonomy (NCBI): domain Bacteria; kingdom Bacillati; phylum Actinomycetota; class Actinomycetes; order Kitasatosporales; family Streptomycetaceae; genus Kitasatospora; species Kitasatospora sp. NPDC059571. Next base: position 12,381 of record NZ_JBHWBW010000139.1, on the reverse strand, counting down.
TGCTCCAGACCCGCACGCCGATCGCCGTCACCACCCTCCACCCCGGCTACATCGCCACCGACTTGAGCGCGGGGGCGGCGAAGACACCGATGATGACCTCCACCGAGAAGGGGGTGCGGGCCATGGTGCGCGCCATCGAACGCGAACCCGCCGAGGCGAAGGTCCCCGCGTGGCCCTGGGTGCCGGTGGGATTCCTCCTGCGCCACCTCCCGCTGCGGCTCGTGACCAAGGTGAGCTGATGAACGACACCGACCAGCGCGCCGTCCGGGCTGAGGACGCCTTCGACACCGACCGGGTGCACACCTGGCTGACCGGGCAGGTGGACGGACTCGCCGGCCCGCCCCCCGAGGTCGTCCAGTTCACCGGCGGCGCGTCCAACCTCACCTACCTGCTGCGCTACCCGCACCTGGGCAGAGAACTGATCCTGCGCCGCCCGCCGGCCGGGAAGAAGGCGGCCTCCGCGCACGACATGGCCCGCGAGTACCGCCTCCAGCAGGCGCTCAAGCCCGCGTTCCCGCTCGTGCCCACCGTCCGGGCCCTGTGCCAGGACCCGGCCGTTCTCGGCAGCGACTTCTACGTCATGGACCGGGTGCCCGGTCTCATCCTCCGCGGCAAGCTCCCCGCCGGCATGACCCTGCCGCCTGCCGACGCCAGGGCACTTTCGGAGGCATTCGTCGACTCCCTGACCGACCTGCACCGGGTCGATGCCGCCGCCGCGGGACTGACCGACCTCGGCAAGGGCGAGGGCTACGTCCGCCGCCAGGTCGAGGGCTGGACCCGCCGCTACGAGCAGGTGCGCACCTGGAACACGCCCGGCTTCCGCCGGGTGACGGCCTGGCTCGGCGAGCACCAACCCGACGACGTGGCCCTGTGTGTCGTCCACAACGACTGGCGCCTGGACAACCTCGTCCTCGACGAGCACGACCTGCACGTCACCGGCGTCCTGGACTGGGAACTGGCCACGATCGGCGACCCGCTGATGGACCTCGGCAGCGCCCTCGCCTACTGGGTGCAGGCCGACGACGGGCGGATGGCCCGCGCGATGCGCCGCCAGCCCAGCCATCTGCCCGGCATGCTCACACGCGCCGAGATCGTCGAGCGGTACTGCGACCGGATGGGCCTTCCCGCGGACAACTGGCCCTTCTACGAGGTCTTCGGCCTCTTCAGGCTCGCCGTGATCGCCCAGCAGATCTACTACCGCTACCACCACAAGCAGACCCGCAACCCCGCCTTCCGGCACCTCTGGCTGGCTGTCAACTACCTCGACCGGCGGTGCCGGTCGACCATCCGCCGAGCCGGTCGAGGCTGACCGAAGGGAGTGCCCCGTGCCGCTGATCTGTCTGGTCCGCCACGGCCAGGCGTCCGCCGATGCCGAGGACTACGACGCCCTGTCCGACCTGGGCCGGGCCCAGGCCGCCGCCGTCGGCCAGGAACTCGTCCGCCGCGGCCTGCGCGATCCGTACCTGGTGTCCGGCACCCTGAACCGCCAGCGCGACACAGCGCGACTGCTCGCGGAGACGGCCGGGTACACCCGGCCGGTCCACGAGGACGCGCGCTGGAACGAGTACGACCACGAGGCGCTGCTGGACCGCTACGCCAAACCCGCGCAGGGCGCCGCCTCCCTCCAAGAGCTGATCGACCAGGCACTGGCGGCGTGGATGGCGGACGCCACCATGGCCGACAACGGATCCTGGGCCGACTTCGAGGCCACGGCGACGGCTGCCTTCGCCGAGCTGACCGCATCCCTTCAGCGGGGCCGCGACGCGGTCGTGGTCACCTCGGCCGGTCCGCTCTCCGCGCTCTGCGGCGCGCTGCTGTCCCTGCCGCCGGCAGGAGTCGTCTCACTCCACCGCGTGGCCGTCAATGCTTCCGTCACCACTTTGGCGGTGGGCGGGGCCGGGGCCAGTCTCCTGACGTTCAACGAGCACGCCCACTTCACCGGCGACCGGAGCCAGCTGCGCACCTACCGCTGAAACCCAGCCCCCGTTCGGTCCCGGAGCCAGCCGCACGGCGGCAGCAGCCGGCCGGACCACCGTGGCCGGCGGCGACCGCCGCGCCCTGCCGGATGGCCGTCCCAGGTCGCGGGGGGGGGGGGCGCGGGCGCCCCCCCCCTCCGCCTGTGGACGCCACGGCGCGCCGATTCGCGGGACGGACTGCGGCAGTCCGTCCCGCGCTCTTCCCCACCTCACTGCACTCCCCATCGCCGAGCCGTCGAGCGGGACAAACCGCAGGGACTGCGGGGGAGTGTCAGACCTTGACCGGCTCCGCCTCCGCCGGGGAGGCGCTGAGGAGCGCCTGGACGGCGGCGTGGACCTGGCCGGAGACCACCTCGGGGGTGGAGGCGTCCAGCTTTCCGTCCAGGTGGAGGAAGGCCAGGCCGTGGACGACGGCCCACACGGCGGTGGACAGGGCCTCCGGGTCGGAATTGGGGAAGACGCCGTGGACGATGCCGCGGACGTACTCCCAGATGGCGGCGGTCGCCGCGACCCGCTCCTCGTTCGTCGGGTCGCAGGGCTCGGCGAACATCACCCGGAACATCGGCGGACGCTCCAGCGCGAACCGCACGTAGGCGACCGCGACTTCTGCCAGGTCCTCGGGCGTGCGCGGCGAGGGGTGCGCGGCCGCCAGGTGGTCGGCGAGCTCGACGTAGCCCTCCGCGGCGACCGCGGAGACGAGCGCGTCACGGTCCGCGTAGTGGCGATACGGGGCGGTCGGGGACACGCCCGCCCGCCGCGCCACGGCCCGCAGGGACAGGCCCGCGCTGCCGTCCTCCTCGAGAAGCTCCCGAGCGGCACGCACGCACGCAGCGCGCAGATCGCCATGGTGGTACGAGGCATTCGTCTGTGTCATGGGTCACCCTCTCTGATGTTTGCACCGCCTACATTATTGCCCTAATGTAAACGCTGTACACATCCTAGTCGATGAAGAGGACGAATCAGATGGCCAGCGAACTGTTCACGCCGCTGCTCCTGGGCTCTGGGGCGGTGCTGACCAACCGGATCGCCAAGGCGGCCATGGAGGAGAACATGGCCGGCCCCGGCCAGCTCCCGGACAGGCAGCTGATCGGGCTGTACCGGCGCTGGGCCGCCGGCGGCACGGGACTGCTGATCACCGGCAACGTCATGGTCCATGCCGAGGCCCTGACCGGCCCCGCCGGCGTTGTCCTGGACGACGCCGCACCGTTGGAGCCATTCATCGAGTGGGCGAAGGCCGGCAAGTCCGGCGGCGGGGCGATCTGGATGCAGATCAACCACCCCGGCCGCCAGGTCGCCTCAGACATGCCCGGAGTCGTCTGGGGACCGTCGGACCTCGGCGTCGACCTGGGCAAGCACAGCGGCCGCTTCGGCCGCCCGAGCGCCATGACCGCGCAGCAGATCGACGCCACCGTACGGCGCTTCGCCGTCACGGCCGCGCGCGCCGAGCAGGCCGGATTCGACGGCGTCGAGATCCATGCCGCACACGGCTACCTGCTGTCGCAGTTCCTGTCACCGCTTGTCAACAAGCGCACCGACGCCTGGGGCGGATCCCTGGAAAACCGGGCCCGGATGCTCCTCGACACCGTCCGCGCCGTCCGCGCCGCCGTCTCGCCGACCTTCACCGTCGCCGTGAAGCTAAACTCCGCCGACTTCCAGCGCGGCGGATTCGACGCCAACGACGCCCGCCAGGTGATCGAGTGGCTGTCACTGCTCGACGTCGACGTGGTCGAGCTCTCCGGCGGCAGCTACGAGAGCCCCGCGATGACCGGCCGCTCCACCGACACCCGCACGCAGGCCCGCGAGGCGTACTTCCTCGAGCTGGCCAAGGAGCTGGTGAAGACCAGCCCCGTGCCGCTGATGCTCACCGGCGGCATCACCCGCCGCGCCACCGCCGACCAAGTCCTGGCCAGCGGCGTCGCGATCGTCGGCATGGGCACCGCCCTCGCCGTCACCCCCGACCTGCCCAACCGCTGGAAGAACGGCCGCGAAACCGACCGGCAGATGCGCCCGGTCACCTGGAAGGACAAGCCCCTCGCCTCCGCCGCGAGCATGGCCCAGGTCCGCCGCCAGCTGCGCCGCCTCGCCCGCGGCAGCGACCCGCGCCCCGGCATCCACCCGGCCATCGCCCTCGTCGCCGAGCAGCGGCAGCAGCGACAGGCCCTGCGCCGCTACCGCACCTGGCTGCCCACCCGGCTGAAGGCCGCCGCCGGGCACCGGCACCGGTAACCACGAGCTGCGAAGGCATCCCGGTCTCCCCCTCTGGCAGGCGGGCGGAGACCAGGATGCCTTCGCATACGCCGTACGCGACGGATTTCCGACCCGAGCGAGGAAGCGGGGGTGCCTCAGCGCCCTGCCTGCGTGCCGCGTGCCGCGGCGTCCAGGTAGCCGAGGAGGTCGTCGATGAGTTGCTCGGGGCTCGCATGACCCTTGCCGTCCGGCGAGAGGTGGCCCCGCCCAGCGCGCCGAACACCACGCCTCGTCCCTGCAGGCGAGTCTCGAGCAGCTGAAGGGCCTGCCGACCACCCTGGTCATCACCGACGAGGCCGACGTCCTGCGCGACGAGGGCGAGCAGTACGCCAACAGGCTCCGCGAGGCCGGCGTCGACGCCCTCAAGGCAGCACTCCACAACAACTGACCCGCACACTCGACACGGATGACGCCAGGTCCGCAGGCGCCCTCCTTGGCCCTCCGGACCAGGCCGAATGTGCCTTCGGGTCCATACAGCCGGCGGCTCTGCCCCGCAATCACCGGGAATGCCGTACAGGGGCTACGGGCATGGGCCAGGAGCGCCGCTCGTGGCCCGTCTCCGCCCAAATGTTGACGGTGCACACCATCGTTCCCTAATGTAGGCAGTGTAAACATTGGGCTGGTGAGTCTGGCGATCAAGCTCGAATGTCCGGCCCTTCTCGCGCGCCCCAGGGCGGCATCCAGCCGGAACGGAACGCATGATCACCGAACAGCTCACGTCGCAGACCGGGCGCAGCCCCGTACCGCGGGAGGCAGAAGGCCAGCGGTCGACAACCAGCGGATTCTGGATCGCGTCCGCCATGCTGTTCCTACTGATCGCCCAATCCGGTGTGCCGTCTCCGCTGTACCCGATCTACCAGCAGGAACTAGACCTCACCCCGGCGGCGACTACTGCGGTCTTATCGGTCTACATCTGCGGCCTGCTTCTCTCCCTCCCGACCGTAGGCGCACTGTCCGACCATGTGGGGCGGCGCCCCGTCATCGTTGCCTCAGCCGTGGTCTCCGTTGCCGCACTCGCGCTCTTCGCCAGCGCTGACAGCCTGACGGCCCTGCTCATCGCCCGTGCCCTTCAAGGCATCGCCGTGGGCGCCGGCATGGGTGCGGCCGGCGCGGCGATGATCGACCACGCACCTCCCGGCAGCGCCCGCCTGGCGGCAGTACTCAACGGAGCCCTCCCACCGGCCGGGCTCGCCGCCGGGGCCCTCGGCAGCGGCGTACTCGCACAGAACGCACCCGCTCCCACGGTGACCATCTACCTCGTCTGCGCAGTACTGATCTCCACAGTCGCCGTCCTGGCCCTTCGCCTGCGCGAGCACCGGAAGCGCGCACCCGTCACCTGGTCCACGTTGGCGCCGCGAGTGGCCGTCCCACGAGAGGTCCGACGCATCTTCGCCGTCGTCATCGGCTGCATGATCTCCAGCTGGGCGCTCGCGGGACTGTATCTCGGCATGGGCCCCACCATCCTGTCCAAGAGCCTCGGCGTCACCAGCCACATCGCCGCAGGCTTCGCCATCGCCCTCGTAACCGGCACCGGCGCCCTGACCGGCGTTCTCGGCCGCCGCCGCGATGCCTGGGACATCATGCTGATCGGAGCGGCGGCGCTCATCATCGGCCCCGCGCTCACGGTCAGCGCACTCGCCGCGCATTCCCCCTGGGGGTTCTACGCCAGCGCCCCAGTGGCCGGCATCGGCTTCGGCGCCGCCTTCCAGGGCGGCCTGCGCATGCTGCTGGCGGGGGCCCCCTCAGAAGGTCGGGCAGGCCTGCTGTCGGCCGTCTACCTGATCAGCTACACCGCCTTCGGCCTGCCTGCTGTCGTCGCCGGGATGCTCGTTCCTGCGCTGGGTCTTGTCCCCGTCGTCGAAGGCTACGCTGCCTTCGTTGTCCTGGTCTCCGCCGTCGCCCTCGCCCTGCAACGACTCATCGGCGGGAGGAGGCGGGGCGAGGAGATCGTCGCGGATGCAGCAGGGGCAGCCGAAGAACTCGCCTGACCACCACTGCCGGGCGGGGCTGCGCAGACCTCGCCCAGAAGGGGTGTCCCGAGGCGTGGCACAACCAGGCTGACGCTGAAGACGCACAGAGTCAGGGCCGTGGGCCCAGACGGACAGCGGTGCTCGGTCAGGGACACGCGTCTGGCAAAGGAAGGCTTGGTGGGCACCTGGCCACCTCGACTGTTGTCGCCGACGCCGGTCGGCATCCCTCTGACCGCAGCTCAACTGCCAGCTCATCGCAGGCCGGCCGCGTTCGGGGGTCCGCGGCCGGCCCGTCTCGATCCAGCGTGCTCCATGCCCCCGGGTAGCGCGCGACGGATACTCCGCCCGGGGTCGTGTGCGGAAGCGAGGCGCTGATGAGCAGCCCGGGTTCCCGCTCCAGGGCTCATTCCGTCCGGTTCACGGTGCCCAGGACAGAGCGCCATCGGAGCCTGCCAACCGAGTGCCCGAGCGCCTCTCGGCGCGCCGAGAGGCCATCAGACCGTGCGTGACCTGAACATTCCATCCTGGCGGACCGTCAGAATCGAATGACGGCCGCACACAATGAGGCCGGACTCGCCCTGGCGGCATCGACTGGGCCACCTTCGGCTACGAAGGCAACGACATCGTCGTCGCCGGCACCGGCACCGGATTCGAGAGTCTCCCTGGCGCACTCCCCGACGACGCGCCGATGTACGCCTACTGCCGCGTGGACATTCCGACGGAGGAGACGACGAGGACCAGGTTCGTCCTGATCTCGTGGGTCGGAGAGGGGACCTCACCGATGAAGAAGGGCAAGGTCAGCGTCGACAAGCCCGCACTCAAGGCCGTCATCAAGGACGTCACGATCGAGATCGCGACCTCCGACCGGGACGACCTCACCCAGGACAAGGTCATCCAGAAGGTGCGCTCCGCTAACTACTGACCCGGCTAGCTAGCCGCCGCGATCCTGATCGCCTGCCCCGGACCCGGGACGGCCCCCGAGGTCAGCTGGTGTAGACACCGCCGCCGTGGATGTCGATGCACGCCCACGCCTGCGGAGTGTCTGTGAAGGACCCGCACAGCCGCCCCCAGGACACCTGGATGTCGGTCCACTCCGCGGTGATCTTCCCGCGACGACCGCACCCAGCCCATCGACCGGGCTCACGACGAGGAACAGCACCTCGCCCGCCTGCTCCTGGCCGCCGCCTGGTTCGAGATCGCCCTCCGCAGCCCGTTCGGCTTCACCTACACCCCGCTGTTCCTCGCCGCGACCGAAGCTCCGCAGGACTTCACCCTCCAACGCCTCCTCGACCTGCCTCACCCCGATCTCGTCGCCGACCTCCTCGCCCAGCTCTACGCCGCCGCCGATAGCCCCCTCGCCGACCTGCGCGCCACCACCAAGACCCCGCAGTGCACCAGCGGGCCGGCACGCCCCCATGCTCTCGGTCCGGCACCCCGCGCCTGTGCGCCGGGACGTGGATCAGTCGGTGTCGGCCGGGGTCTGGTCGCCGCCCGCGGCGGACTTGATACCGAGTTTGGTCTCGGCGGTGGTCCAGTCGGTGGCGATGGCCTGCTGGGCGGCGGCGAGGGTGACCTGGTTCTTGCAGATCGCGGTGTGCAGGTGCGTCTCGACGCTGTCCTTCGGGTTGTTCGGGCCCTTCCCGGCGACGTGGCCGGGGGACGGCGGCTCGACCCACAGGTTGCGGGGGTCGTTGGGGTCGCCGCCGAGCTGCAGGCTGATCAGGTGGTCGTACTCGGCGTCGCCCATGGGGCCGGTGTATCCGTAGGAGGCGGCGTTGCCCGTCTTCTCCTTGTTGGTGATGTTGACCGGGGGGCGGATGGTGGAGGTGTAGCCGCCGGTCTTGCAGATCGTCTGGGCGAGGGTGGCCTGGGTGACGGCGGGGCTGGTCGCGCCGGGCGTGCAGACGGGGTCGGGCAGCGGCTGCTTCGCGGCGGTGTACCGGAAGTGGCAGGTACCGGGCGCGGGCTGCGCCTGCGCCGTGTAGGTGCTCTTGGGGCCCGGGCCGACCGGGATTGCCACCTGGCCGCCGGAGGCGGCGGGCGGGGGCGCCGCCGCGTCGCCGCCCGGCTTCCCGCTCTTTGCCGGCGTGCAGCCGGAAGCTGCGAGCAGTGCCGCCGCGGCGAGGGCCAGGGCGCAACGAGCCGTGAGCTGCACGGACTCCTCCGAATCGTCAGGAACACCAGGTAGGGGCAGGGGCACCCACTCACGGTGCGCGCGGGCGCGTGTCCTGCCGAGCGGACCTTACCCTCACGGACCCGGACCGATGTGACGGCCCGTACGACCGGCAGGTGCGTGTGCGCGGTGTCACGGGACAGCACCCGGGCGGCTGGGCCCGGGCTGCACGGACGCAGTCCGTCCGGCAGCCGGCGCGTGCTCCCGCCTGCCGGGCCGCCACCGCTGCGACGGCCGTCACGGGGGAAGTGGCGGGACGAGTAATCGCGCCCTGCTCGACGACGTCGCCTCTCCCGGCCCGGGCCGCCCTCTACTCCCCCGGAGCGGCTGGCGAGGAGTGGCCGACCGGGGCGAAGGCTGCACCGCGCTCTGCGGGGACCGGCGCCCGGGCCCTCCTGTGCAGGGGGTCGGCGGTGCCTGCCGTCCTCCGCCGCGTGCTGGACTGCCTGTCAGAAACGGGGTGGCAATGTGGAGTTCATGTCACAGGTCTACCCGCGTAGGCCCGGGGTGCGCTGTCATGGGGATTGCCCGGTTCCGCGTCGCCCCGACCCCCATGGAGGCCCCCCGATGCGTGCCCTGCCCCGAACCCTGACCAGTGCTGCCGGCGTCCTGGCGCTGACCGCTGCCGCCCTCGTGGTCGGTACCGCCGGTACGGCCCAGGCCGCGACCTGCTCGCAGTCCTACCTGCCGCTGCCGGACCCGTCCTGCACCCCGGGCGCGTACAACCCGGACGTGACCCAGTCCACGATCGGCTCCACGATCTGCGTCTCCGGGTGGACGACCACGGTCCGGCCGCCGACGTCCTACACCAACCCGCTCAAGGCCCAGGGCATCATCGACTACGGCTACAGCGACACCAGCATGGCCGACTACGAGGAGGACCACCTCGTCCCCCTCGAGCTCGGCGGCGCACCCCGCGACCCGGGCAACCTGTGGCCCGAGCCCCACTACGGCACCAAGACCGCCTACACCAAGGACGGCGTCGAGGCGAAGCTGAAGAACGCCGTCTGCGCCGGCACCATCACCCTGTCGGCCGCCCGCAGCGCGATCCGCACCAACTGGACCACCGCCCTCCAGGTCACCGGCATCGGCTGACCGCCCGCCGAAAGGGACAGCCCGACCCCCAGCCCGGGGCCGGGCACGGCCCCGCACAGCCGGCACCCCGTAGCGGTCGCGCCGCAGCCCCACCGGCGCGCTACTGCCCCCGGTCCCGATCTGGTGGGCCGCCCCCGTCTTCGGCTGCTCAGCACGCCGCCGTGCAGGCGGGCATCGGCCGGGCCCGCTCGTCCTGATCCGGAGTCGCCAGCCCGTTGAGGGCCCGGCCGCCGGTGAGCTGCTGCGCCGGCAGCTCGTCCACGGCGCCGAGCCAGCCACCGGTCCCGCCTCTGGAGCACACATCTGCCCTTCGCTGACCGCCGGGCAGGGCGGTATTGGCACCGGCGCGTGTGAGTGCATTAGTTGTGCTGGGCATCGTCGCCCCCCCGTAAGCCGCGTACGGCCACGGCAGCTGCGCAACGTTCGGCTGGGGCTTGTTCGGCGAGGGTGCTGGGGAGGTGGGCGGCGGCGGGCACGAAGCTGCGGCCTGCCGTCAGTCGGCGGCCGGCGCGTACAGGCCGCGGCCGGTGCGCTGAACGCGGCCAGCCTTGGTGAGGCGCTCCAGCGTGGTGCGGACCGCATCCACTGCGCCGTTCTGACCGTCCAGCCCGAGCCGGCTGCTCACCTCCCCGGCCCGCAGCGGCCCTTCGCTCCCGGCGAGGACGTCCAGCACCTTGGACGCGTCGGTCAGCCGCCGACGGCCCGCCACCGACCTGGCGGGTGCCGTCCCGCCCTTCGCAGCCGGGTGCGCATCGTCAGCCGGTGCTGCCGTGGGCGTGGCCTTCTTGCGTGCGGCCGTCTTCTTCACAGGAGCGGCCGCCTGCTCCTCGAGGTCCGCCGACCCTGCACCGCCGGCGGCCGGCTTCCCCGCTGCCTTCGTCGCCGTCTTCTTTGCGGCGGTCGTCTTGCGGGCTGAAGTCTCCTCCACTGCGGCCTTCGCAGGCGCGGCCTTCCGCGCGGAAGCGCGCTTGGCCACGGGCCGGGCCTTGGCCGGCCGGGCCGCCGCGGCCGCACCGTCCACCGCCTCCCCGCCAGCCTCCGGTGCCGGTGCCGGTGCCGGCGGCGACGTCCCGAACCGCGGCGGGCAGCCCGCCCGGGACGACCGAAGGTGCTGGTTCCCCGATCGGCACGCCGACCAGGGCATCCAGACGATGTCCGCATCCACCGCCTGCGGCTGCTGCTGGCGGGGACGACCCCGGCCGCCGAGGGGGTCCGGGCCTCCGACGCGGCCCGCACCCGCGCCTGGGCGTTGCGCGGCCAGGCCTGCGCGGAAGCGGCCTGACAGGCCGCCGGGCGGCGCCACCTGCTAGAGGGCCCGCGCAGCCTGGCCCGACCCCTGCCGGGGCCTGGCCGAAGAACACAGGCGGCTCCCGGACGGCAATGGCGAATGCCCCGGGAGCCGTGGTCATCATCTCCTCTCGGGGGCGGCACGGGTGGCGGGAGCGGCAAGCCGGGGCGGGCGCGGCACGACCGGTGGGACCCGCCGCAGGGAGCCTCCACCGTTTCCGGCAAACCGTCACATACCGTGACGCCGAGGAGTGGTGGGCCGCCCGGCCGGCGTTGCTGGCTGCACTAGAGCGGCGCCCCGCCGCTGCCCTGTCGATGTCGTCTCGGTTCGTGGCCGCGTCGCGCGGATCCGGCTCGGCCGGTGAGCAAGGCCTCGGGCGAGGCGTCGACCCCGCTCTCCAGGGAGGCATGACAACGTGCAGAGATTCACCCGTCTCGCCGTGGCCGTCGCGACGGTCGCGATGGTCACCGTGTCCGTCCCGTCCGCCGCAGCCGTGGCACGCGACGGCGGGGGTCAGCAGTCCGGTGGCCGTCATGCGGTCTTCGTCCAGACCGACGACCCGGCCGGCAATCAGATCGTCGCCTACCGCCGCGCGGACGACGGACGCCTGACGAAGGCCGGCACCTATGACACACGGGGCCTGGGAGGGGTGCTGGACGGGTCGGTCGTGGACCATCTGGCATCGCAGGGTTCCCTGACCTACGACCCGGGCCACGCCCTGCTTTATGCCGTGAACGCGGGGAGCGACTCGGTCTCGGTCTTCTCGGTGGACAGCGACCGGCTGCACCTGCGGCAGGTCGTCGGCTCCGGCGGGCGGTTCCCGGTGAGCGTCGCGGTGCACGGCGACGTCGTGTACGTGCTCAACGCCCTGGACGGCGGATCGGTCCAGGGCTACACCGTCCGCGACGGCCGCCTCGTGGCCAGGGCCGGGTGGAACCGCTCCCTGGGTCTCGATCCGAACGCGACGCCGCAGTTCACCAACACCCCGGGGCAGGTCGGTTTCACCGGCGACGGCGATCAGCTGGTCGTCACCACCAAGGCGAACGGCAGCAACCTCCTGGTCTTTGGCCTCGCCCGCTCCGGCGCCCCGGCCGGCTCGCCCGTGGTCACGAACCTGCCGGGGACCGTCCCGTTCGCGTTCGTTCCCAACGGCCGGCACGGCCTGTTCCTGGCCGAGGCCGGGCCGAACGCCGTGGCCACGATGACGGTCCACCGCGACGGCACCGTGTCCCAGGAGTCCGTCGCACCCACCGGGCAGGCCGCCACCTGCTGGATCGCCGCCGCCCGCGACTACCTCTACGCCTCGAACGCCGGCAGCGCGAGCGTCAGCGGCTTCCGCGCGTCCGAGAGCGGCCGCCTGACCGCACTGGGCAACACGACGACCGATCCCGGCACCGTGGATGCCTCGGCTTCGCCGGACGGGCGCTACCTCTACGTCCAGACCGGCGCCCATGGCGTCGTCGACGAGTTCGCCGTCGGCCGTGACGGCTCCCTCGCCTCGTTGGGTTCCGAAACGGTGCCCGGCGCCGTGGGTGGGGAGGGGATCGTCGCCGTTTGACCCGCGCCGCACTCCGATGGCCGCGGCCCCCCCCCCCCGGGGCCCGGCCGGGGGGGGCGGGGGGGCCCCCCCCC
>NZ_JBHWBW010000138.1:11086-17214 GCF_042735675.1 Kitasatospora sp. NPDC059571 | reverse complement strand
TGCGCACACTGGGCGCGCAGGCGGCGGGGCGGCCGGTGGAGGCCACCGAGCCCGGCGGCTGGGGCTCCTGGGTGGACGGCGGCAGCCGGCTGGAGATCGGCGGCGTGCGGGTCGACCGGATCTACCGCGACCTGGGCCGGGTCCGCGCCTGCTGGGCGCGGGCCCGGGAGGGCCGGTTCGAGGACGGCTTCCGGACCGGCCACCCGCTCGGCTTCCGGTCGACCTGCTACGTCGGCGAGTTGGCGCTCGGGCGGATCCTGGCCGACCCGAGCGGTGAAATGGCCGGTCTGCGGGCCGAGATCACCGCCGGCCACCCGGCGGCGCTGCGCGCGGCGGTGCTGGCCTCCGCCCGGTTCGTGGTGCCCTTCCTGCTCGCCAACGCGGCCGAGGCGCCGCACGACACCGCCTATCTGCACGGCTGCCTGTTCCGGGTGGCGGGCGTGCTGGCGCAGGCGCTGCACACCCGCGCCGGGCAGTGGCTGATCAACGAGAAGGGCGCGGTCGACGCCGCGGGCCGGCTGCCGGGCGCGCCCCGGGACTTCGCCCGCCGTGCGCACGGCCTGTTCCGTGCCGGGGCCGCCACCGCACTGGCGGAGGCGGCCCGGCCGGCCGACGAGGTGCTGCGGCCCGCTACTTGAACCAGTAGAGGACGCCGCCGTGGTGCGAGCAGGTGCCCGAGAAGGTGGCGGAGAAGGACGGTGTCCCGTCCTTGCACTGGGCCATCTCGTCGCTCGACACCGGCGTCTGGCCGTGGTCCCAGCCGCAGGCGCCGGTGGTGTGGTGGGCGCAGGACCCGGACGGCGCCTTGGTGGTCGGCGTCGGCTTCGGGGTGGGCCGCGGCGGTGCGGTGGTGTGCACGGTGGCCGGCGCCTTCGGCGCGGTGGTGGCCGGTACGGGGGCGGCCGCCGGCGCGGTGGTGGCGGGCGTGCTGGGGGAGGGGGCGGCCGAGGACGGGTCGGCCGGCGGCGCGGAGGAGGACGGCGGTGCCTCGCTCGTCGGGGCCGCGGCGGCCGTCGTGGCCGGACCGGCGGGGGCGGCGCCCGAGGCGCCCCCGGTCTCCGGGTCGCAGGCCGCGCCGAACAGGGCGAGGGCGACAAGTGCGGCTGCGGGCAGGAGTCTTCGGCTGCTGTTCTGGGTGCTCACGGCCCGTCAACCTACGGGATGCGGGGGCCCCTGTGGAGGGATTATCCGGTAATCGTGTGGATTCCGTGCCCTGGTGGCATCTGTCGCCGCACCGGCCCGCCGCCGGTCCCGCTCGACGCCGTACGGCTGCCGCGCCCGGCTGCCGGTGCAGGGCGGGCGCGGCGGGCGTGTACCGGGTCAGCGGGTCGCCCCGCCGGTGATCACGGTCAGCTCGGGCTCGGCGTGTTCGGTGTCCTCGGCCGCTCCGCCGGCCCTCTCCTGCCCGGTGCCGGAGGGCCGGAGCAGGACGGCCACCGCGACGGCGGCCAGTGCGGCGACCCCGGACGCGCCCAGCAGCGCCTCGTGCAGGCCGGCGGCGAACGCGGTGCGGGCGTGTTCGGCGACCGGCCCGCCGATCGCGGTGGCCGCGGCGAGCGAGGAGCGGGCTGCCTCGACGGCCGGCGCGGGCACCCCGACCAGGTGCAGGTGGCTGCGGTAGGCGGCGCTCAGGATGCTGCCCAGGACGGCGATGCCGAGCGCGCCGCCGAGTTCGCGCGACAGGTCGTTCATCGCGGAGCCGACGTTCTGCAGCCCGGCCGGCAGTGCGTCGGTGATCTCGGTGGTGGCGGGGGTCATCGCCAGCCCCATCCCGGTGCCCAGCAGGATCAGACCCCCCGCCAGCAGCCCGTACGGCGTGCTGTCGTCGAGCTGCGACAGCACCGCCATCCCGGCCGCCACGACGAACAGGCCGGCCACCCACGGGCGGCGGACGCCCAGCCGCGCGGTCAGCCGCGGGCTCAGCCGCGAGGCCGGCACCATGGCGGCGGCCATCGGCAGCACCCCGACCGCGGCGGCGAGCGCGCTGTCGCGGCGCACCAGCTGCAGGTACTGCATGATCACGAAGATGAACCCGAAGAAGGCGAAGAACTGCAGCGCGATCGAGAGCGAGCCGGCGGCGAACCGGCGGTTGGTGAACAGCCTCGGGTCGAGCATCGGCTGACGACGGGTCAGTTCCCAGCGGGCGAAGCCCACGAGGACCAGCATGCCGGCCAGCAGCCCGCCGAGCGTCAGCGGGCTGCCCCAGCCGCGGACCGGGGCCTCGATCACGCTGTACACCAGGACGCCCAGGCCGGCCACGGCCAGGACGGCGCCGACCGCGTCACCGGAGGCGGCACCCGGCTCCGCGGACTCCGGGACGAACACCAGGGTCAGCGCCAGCGCGGCCAGCGCCAGGACGACGTTCAGCAGGAAGACCATCCGCCAGGAGCCGATCTCCAGCACCAGGCCGGAGGTGAGCAGGCCGACCACGGCGCTGGCGCCGGCCACGGCGGCCCAGACGCTGACGGCGCGGGCCCGCTCCGCCCGCGGGAAGGTGGTCGTGATGGTGGCCAGGGTGGCCGGCATGACCAGGGCGGCGCCGACGCCGAGCAGGGCGCGCAGCGCGATCAGCGCCTCCGGCGAGGTGGTGAGCATCGCCAGCAGCGACCCGGCGCCGAACACGGCCAGGCCCGCCAGCAGTGAGCGGCGGCGGCCGAACCGGTCGCCGATGGCGCCGGCGGGCAGCAGCAGCGAGGCGAAGACCAGGCTGTAGGCGTCGATGATCCAGGACAGCTGGGTCTGGGTCGCCCGGGTCTCCCGGGCGAGGTCCGGCAGCGCCACGTTGAGCGAGGCCATCGCGGCCACCACGGTGGCCAGCGCCAGGCAGGTGACGGCGAGGACGGCGCCGTGCCGCACGGTGCGGCCGGAGGCGGTGGTGGCGGGCGGACTGGTGGCTGGCATGGGGTTCGCCTCCCGGGGCGGTCTGGGCTGGTCCGCCCAGACTCGTCCCGGCGGGGGTAGCATTTCAACGGTGATGAATAAACCGGCCCGTCGGGGGCGCCGCGCCGGCAGCCCCGACACCCGCAGCCAGATCCTGGAGGTCGCCGGGCGCCGCTTCCTGGAGGACGGCTACGCCGCCGTCACCCTGCGCTCGATCGCCGCCGAGGCCGGGGTCGACCTCGCCCTGGTCAGCTACTACTTCGGCTCCAAGAAGGGCCTGTTCGGCGCGACCATGGCGCTCTCCGCCAACCCCGCCGAGATCTTCGCCCGGGTCCTGGAGGGTGACGTGGCGACCCTTCCGCAGCGCGCCCTGCGGGCCCTGCTGGCGGCCTGGGAGGACCCGGTCGGCGGCGCCCCGCTGCGCGCCATGTTCGTCGGGGCCGCCCAGGACGAGGCGACGGCCGCCCTGGTCAGGGAGGTTGTGGAGCGCGAGATCGTCGACCGGCTGGCCGCCCGCCTCGGCGGCCGGGACGCCCGCGGCCGGGCCGGCGCGTTCTGCACGCAGATGGCCGGGCTGCTGGTCACCCGCTTCGTGCTGCGCCTGGAACCGGTCGCCTCGATGTCCGCCGATGAAATCGTCCGCCACCTCGGCCCGTCCCTGGCCCGCGCCCTCGGGACGCCCCCGCGGCCGGCCTCGGGTGCGGTCCGGGCCCGCTGATGCCCGTCGGCCGTGGGCCTGACAATTCGTTCTCCAACAAAGTGAGTTGATACGACAAATACCCGATTGGCGGTGCTATCGGGCGACTTGGTCGGGAATTCTCATGGCCAGGGCCGGCGGAGCGGCTGCCGGCCCTGGCGGAGTCCGAGGAGGACCGATGTCAGGTGGGATCAGAGCGGGCGTGGGCCGGGCCGCAGTGGCGGCCGGTGGAGTGCTGGTGGCCGTCACGGCGTTCGCCGTCCCCGCGTACGCGGGCGGCGCGCCTTCGGGGTCCGCGACGCCGATCAAGGGGCGTACCGAGGGCGGCAGTCTGGAACTGAAGAACGGCGACATCGTCGCCTGCGCCGGGGTGGGCGACCTGCGCGTGGTCGGCGCGGACGGCACGGAGCACCAGACCGACGGCCCGGGCACCACGTTCACCACACCCGCCGGCACCACGGTCAAGACCGTGAAGACCGGCACCGTGCACGTCACCGTGAAGGGCGCCGACGCCGTCATCACCTGCGGCAGCGAAGGGTTCCCGACCACCGACGCCACGGTGCCCACCGGCCCCTCGCTCGCCGGCGAGGGCGGCGGGGTGTCCGGCTCGGACACCGCCGTCACCGCCGCGGGCGGTGCGCTCGCCGCGGCCGGCCTGGTCGGGGGCACCACCCTCGTGCTGCGCCGCCGGTCCGGCGCCGCGAAGGCCTGAGCACGTCCCGGCCGGGGCCCGACCGGAGCCCGGCCAGCAGTCCGGATCGACCGGGGAGGCGCCGACGGTGCGACGACCACTGACGCCCGGTGCCCGTGCGGGCCTGGCCGCAGCGGGCGCCGCGGTGTGCGTCGGCGCCTGGCTGGTCCACGAGGGCACCCGTACGCAGGCCCCGCCCGGCCCGTCCGCGGCCGACGCCTGGCAGGGCGCGTCCGCGCGCCCCTCGTCCCCGGCGCCGGCCGCGGCATCGGCCGCACCGACGGACGCCGCGCCGCTGGGTTGGTCGAGGCCCACCCGGATCCGGATCCCGGTGATCGGCGTCGACGCGCCGGTCGCCGAGGTCGGCCTGGGTGCGGACGGGGGCCCGGAACCGCCGTCACCGACCGACCGCAACCTGGCCGGCTGGTACGGGGGGAGCGTCACCCCCGGGAGCACCGGCACCTCGGTCGTCGTCGGGCACGTGGACACCACCGCCGGACGCGCCGTCTTCTACGACCTCGGCGCACTCCACCGCGGCAACGCCATCGACCTGGTGCGCGCGGACGGGAGCACCGCCGTCTTCACCATCGACGCCGTCGAGGTCTACGGGAAGGCCGACTTCCCGGCCGCTCGCGTCTACCGCAGCGACGGACGGCCCGAGCTGCGCCTGATCACCTGCGGCGGCGGCTACACCAAGGCCACCGGCTACCGGGGGAACGTCGTGGTCTACGCCCACCTCGTACGGTCCGGGCGCTGACGGCGGGCTACCGGTTCCACGACTGCCAGAGGGCGGCGTAGGGGCCGTTGTTGGCGACCAGGTCGTCGTGCGGGCCCAGCTCGGTGAGGCGGCCGTCCTCCATCACGGCGACGCGGTCGGCGTCGTGGGCGGTGTGCAGGCGGTGGGCGATCGCGATGACGGTCCGGCCCTCCAGGACGGCGGCCAGGGCGCGTTCGGTGTGGCGGGCGGTCGTCGGGTCGAGCAGCGCGGTGGCCTCGTCCAGGATCACCGTGTGCGGGTCGGCCAGCACCACCCGGGCCAGGGCCAGCTGCTGGGCCCGGGCGCCGTCCAGCCGGTGGCCTCCGGCGCCCAGTTCGGTGTCCAGGCCGTCCGGCAGCTCGTGCGACCAGCCGACGGCGGCCAGGGCGGCGAGCAGTTCGGTGTCGCCGGCGTCCGGTGCGGCGATCAGCAGGTTGTCGCGCAGGGTGCCGAGGAAGACGTGGTGCTCCTGGGTGACCAGGACGACCTGGCGCCGCAGCCGGTCCGGGTCGAGGCCGGCGATCGGCACGTCGCCGACGGTCACCGTGCCGCTGCGCGGCTCGTCCATGCCGGCCAGCAGCCGGCCGAGCGTGGTCTTGCCCGAGCCGGACGGGCCGACCACGGCCAGCCGCTCGCCCGGACGGATCGTCAGGCCGACCCCGTGCAGCACGTCGTCCCGGCCGTCGTAGGCGTAGCGGACGTCCGCCACCTCGATCCGGTCGTCGACCGGCACGGCCGGGCCGGCCGGCGGGGTCTGCGGGGCGTCGGCCAGCCCTTCGACCCGGGCGAAGGCGGCGCCGCTGCTCTGCAGCTGGTCGGTCCAGATCACGATGGTGTCCAGCGGCGGCTCCAGCTGGCGGACGAAGAGCGCGGCGGCGACCGCCGAACCGAGGCTGACCAGGCCGTGCGCGTGCAGCAGGCCGCCGGTCAGCAGGACCACCACCACCGGGACGGTGTAGGAGGCGCTGACGATCGGGAAGAAGACGTTGCGCAGGAACAGCGTCCGCTCGCGGGTGCGGCGGCACTCCTCGACGGCGGCCTCGCCGGCCCCCCTCCGGCGCTCCAGGAGGCCGAACCCCACGACCCACCCGGCGCCGGATGCG
>NZ_JBHWBW010000138.1:1760-11076 GCF_042735675.1 Kitasatospora sp. NPDC059571 | reverse complement strand
CCCTCGGGCAACCACCGGTGCGCGCGCAACCGCGCCCCCGCGGGGGGGGGGCCCCCACCCCGCCCGGCGCCCCCCGCGCCCCCCCGCCCGGCGCTCCTGGAGGCCGAGCGCCTCGACCGTCCGGGCGCCGGAGGCGGTGGCGGCGAGGACCTCGGCCAGCGCGGAGTTGGCGGCGCCCTCGTCGAGGTAGCCGGAGCGGGCCCGGCGCAGGTACCAGCGGGCGCCGGACCAGACCCCGGCCATCCCGATCATCCCGCAGGCGCCGAGCAGCGGCTGGACGGCGATGATCGCGCCGACGACGAACACGATCTGCACCAGGGCCACGAACACGTCCGGGGCGGCGTCCCGCAGCGCGGTGCCGACGGCGGCGACATCGGTGGTGCCGCGGGTGGTCAGGTCGCCGGTCCCGGCCCGTTCGACGGCCGCCGGGGGCAGGGCGAGGGCGCGGTCGGCGAACTGCTCGCGGACCCGCGCCGAGGTGCGCTCCCCGAACCGGTGGGCGACGTAGCGGGCCTGTCGGGACAGCAGCAGCTGGGCGAGCGCGCCGGCCACGATGGCGAGCGCCAGCAGGTCGACGGTGCGGGTGCCGGCGCCGGCCGACACCTCGTCGATGATCCGGCCGAGCAGCCACGGGCCGGCCAGTCCGGCGAGGGCGGCCAGTGCGTTGAGGGCGAGCAGGGCGGTGAAGCCCCGGACGTCCCGGCGGATCAGCGCCAGGGTGGCCCGGCGGACCGCGGCGGGGCCGGCGACGGGGAGGCGGGCGCTCATCGGAGGGTCTCCTGCGTGCTGTCGGGGGCCGGTACGGCGGTGTCCTCGGCGCCGGCGCGGCGCGGGGCCGGCAGGGCGGGGTCCTCGGCCTCGGCGCGGGAGACCAGGCTGCGGTACCCGGGGTGGTCGCGGAGCAGGTCGCGGTGCCGGCCGGTGGCGGCGACCCGGCCGTCGACCAGGTACTGCACGGTGTCGGCCCGGTCCAGCAGGAGCGGCGAGACGCCGGTGACGAGGGTGGTCCGTCCTTCGCGGGCGCGGCGCAGGCCGGCGGCCATCGCGGCCTCGGTGTGCGCGTCGACGGCGGAGGTCGGCTCCACGGCGAGCAGCACCTCGGGGTCGGCGGCCAGTGCCCGGGCCAGCCGCAGGCGCTGCCGCTGGCCGCCGGACAGGTTGCGGCCGTCCGCCTCGATCGGGGAGTCCAGTCCGTCCGGCAGTCCGCGCAGGACGTCGAGGGCGGCGGCGGCCTCCAGGGCGGCGAGCAGCGCCCGGTCGTCGGGCCGGTGGCGGCCGGAGAGGACCTCGCGCAGCGGGCCGGCGAAGAGCGCGGCCTCGTTGTCCGCGACCAGGATCCGGTCCCGGACGGCCGACAGGGCGAGCGAGTCGAGCCGGACGGTGCCCCACTCGGCGGCGGTCGCGGTGAACCGGCCGAGCCGGTCGACCACGGCGGCGGCGTCCTGCGGCCGGGCGCAGGCCAGGACGGTCAGCCGGCCGGGGAGCAGCTCGACACCGGAGTCCGGGTCGCGCAGCACGGCGGGGGAGCCCGGTGCGTCGGCGCCGTCCGGGCGGGTGCCCGGGTCCAGCGCCAGGAAGCGGACCACCCGCGCGGAGGCGACCAGGCCGCGGCTGATGTCCTGCCCGCTCTCGACCAGGAACTGGACGGGGAAGACCAGCACCGCCACGTACCCGTAGACCGCGACCAGCTGACCCACCGTGATGTCGCCGCCGGCGGCGAGACGGGCGGCCAGCCACGTCACCGCGGCGAGGAACAGCGTGGGCAGGCCGACGCCGAAGGACTGCAGCCAGCTGGTCACGGCCCCGACCCGGTAGCCGTCGGCGCGCAGCTCCTGCGAGTCGCGCCGGTAGCGCTCCGCGTAGGTCTCCTTGCCGCCCAGGCCGTTCAGCACCCGAAGCCCGCCCGCCATGTCCACGAACCGGGCGGCGAGCCGGCCCTGCCGTTCGCGGTAGCGGGTCTCCGCGCCGCGCAGCCGGCCGAGCAGCGGACCGACCAGCACCGCCATCAGCGGGACACCGAGCAGTACGACGGCGGCGAGCAGCGGGGAGACGGACAGCAGCAGGACGGCGACCGTGCCGATCGCGATCAGCGAGCCGACACCGGGGCCGACGAAGGTCAGGGTGCGGGCGATCTGGCCGACGTCGCCGATGCCGATGGTGACCACCTCGCCGGAGGTGACCAGCCGGGGCAGCGCCGCGCCGAGCCGGACGGACTGCCGGACCACCACCCGGACGGTGCGGAAGGTGGCGTCCATCCGCAGCCTGGTCATGGTCCGGTGGCGCAGCATGCTGATCCCGGCGTTCAGCAGGCCGGCGACCAGGATGGCGGCGGTCCAGCCGACCAGGGTGCGCGGGCGCCCGGCCCGCAGCCCGTCGTCGACGGCGCGGGACAGCAGGTACGGCTGCAGGGTCAGGAGGAGCATCCAGGCGATGCTCAGCACCGCCCCGGTGGCCACCCGTCGCTTCTGCCGGGCGGTCAGCCAGCACAGGTAGCGGGCGGCGCTGCGGGTGTCCGGTGTCCCCGGACCGTCGTTGAGGTCGTGCACCGTCGAACCATACGCGGAGCCGCCCGGCGCGCGGTTCGGCGGGATTCGCCGGACACGGCACGGGAACCGCCCGACCTTCCCGGTCATCACCGCCGGTTGCGCCTGTCGGCCCCCGCGCGCACCGCTCTCCCCGTCACAATCGACGTACGTTTGGCGAACGGCCAAGTCGGATGCGCGGAAGCGAGGAGAGCGCGATGGCGCAGCAGGTGCGCGGTGTGATCGCACGGTCCAAGGGGGCGCCGGTCGAGGTGGTGACGGTGGTGGTGCCCGACCCGGGGCCGGGCGAGGCGGTGGTGCGGATCCAGGCGTGCGGGGTCTGCCACACCGACCTGCACTACCGGGAGGGCGGGATCAACGACGAGTTCCCGTTCCTGCTGGGCCACGAGGCGGCCGGTGTGGTCGAGTCGGTCGGCGAAGGGGTCACCGAGGTCGCGCCGGGCGACTTCGTCATCCTCAACTGGCGTGCGGTGTGCGGCCGCTGCCGGGCCTGTCGGCGGGGACGGCCGTGGTACTGCTTCGACACCCACAATGCGAAGCAGCGGATGACCCTGACCGACGGCACCGAGCTGTCGCCCGCGCTGGGCATCGGCGCGTTCGCGGAGAAGACGCTGGTCGCGGCCGGCCAGTGCACCAAGGTCGACCCGGCCGCCTCCCCGGCCGCGGCCGGGCTGCTCGGCTGCGGGGTGATGGCGGGCCTCGGTGCCGCGGTCAACACCGGTGCGGTCGGCCGCGGCGACTCGGTCGCCGTGATCGGCTGCGGCGGGGTCGGGAACGCCGCCGTGCTGGGCGCCCGCCTGGCGGGTGCGGCCCGGATCATCGCGGTCGACCTGGACGCCCGCAAGCTCGCCAAGGCCCGGGAGCTGGGCGCGACCGACACCGTCGACGCGGGCTCGGCGGACGTCGTCGAGGCCATCCGGGAGCTCACCGGCGGCTTCGGCGCCGACGTCGTCATCGACGCGGTCGGCCGGCCCGAGACGTACCGGCAGGCCTTCTACGCCCGGGACCTGGCCGGGACGGTGGTGCTGGTCGGCGTGCCCACCCCCGAAATGACGCTGGAACTTCCGCTGCTGGACGTCTTCGGCCGCGGCGGCTCCCTCAAGTCCTCCTGGTACGGCGACTGCCTGCCGAGCCGGGACTTCCCGATGCTGATCGACCTGTACCTGCAGGGCCGGCTCGACCTGGACGCCTTCGTCAGCGAGACCATTGCGCTGGACGGCGTGGAGCAGGCCTTCGAGCGGATGCACAAGGGCGAGGTGCTGCGATCGGTGGTGCTGTTCTGATGGCGGCCCGCATCGAACACCTCGTCACCTCCGGCGAGTTCACCCTGGACGGCGGCACCTGGGAGGTCGACAACAACGTCTGGCTGGTCGGCGACGACCAGGAGGTGCTGGTGGTCGACCCGGCGCACGACGCCAGTGCGATCACCGCCGCGGTCGGCGGCCGCCGCGTGGTCGCCGTGGTCTGCACCCACGGGCACAACGACCACGTCAACGCCGCCCCCGAGGTTGCCGCCCGCACCCGTGCCCCCGTCCTGCTCCACCCCGAGGACGCCGTGCTCTGGCAGCAGACCCACCCCGACCGCAAGCCCGACGCCGACCTCGCGGACGGCCAGCGCCTGGCCGTCGCCGGGACGGAGCTGACCGTGCTGCACACGCCGGGGCACAGCCCCGGCGCGGTCTGCCTGTACGCACCCGCCCTCGGCACCGTCCTCAGCGGGGACACGCTCTTCGCGGGCGGGCCGGGTGCCACCGGCCGGTCGTTCTCGGACTTCCCGACGATCATCGACTCGATCCGCGACCGGCTGCTCGTCCTCCCGCCGGAGACCGTGGTGCGGACCGGCCACGGCGACTCCACCACCATCGCCGCCGAGGCACCGCACCTGGAGGAATGGATCGCCCGCGGCCACTGACCGATGCCGCCCGAAGTCGCCCGGGGCGGGCCGCGACCGGCTGTCCGGTCGTGTCCCGCGCCGGGCGGTGCGGATCAGCGCAGAGCGCGCCAGGACGCCGACATCACCGTGTGCGACCGTTGTGCCGTTGAGCGGGAGGCGGGGCGAAGGCTTGGCCGAGTCGGTCGCGTCGGGCCGCGAGGTAGGTGCGTTCCGACCGGTTGCCGGTGAGCCGGGCCGCGGTGTCCAGCGCCTGTGCGGCTTCTGCGGTGCGTCCGAGGCGGGCGAGGAGGTCGCCGCGGATGGCGTGGAACAGGTAGTGGTGATCGAGGTCGAGGTCGTCCACCAGGTCGAGGGCCGCTCGCGGGCCGTGGACCTCGGCGAGCGCGACCGTGCGGTTGAGTGCGGCGACCGGGCCGGCGTCGAAGATGGACAGAGTGACGTTGACCTTGCGCATGACACGCTCCCTTGCGCCGGTGGACCGCTCTCCCGGGGCCCGTTTCACCCCCTACACGAACGCCCGACGGCCGAATCGACACAAGCGCGAGAATTTCTCTCCACCGGGATCATCTCCCCGGGCAGCATCCGGCAACCCGCAGCGGGGCCAGCCGGTAGCCGGCCCGGCGGAGACGAGCTGATGGCTCCCACCCGGGAAACCCCGGGTGGGAGCCATCAGGAGTGCCTGATCAGATCAGCGTGCGCCAGTAGTACCAGAAGCGGTTCAGGACCAGCAGGGCGATCCCGAGGTACCAGAGGGCCGGGACGACCCAGTGGTAGCGGGTCAGGACGGCGGTCGTGCCGCGGGGGGCGGGGAGGACGCCGGTGCGCAGGTTGTGCAGGGTGGTGTACCAGAACAGCGGCCCCACCACGGCCCAGACCACCATGCAGTACGGGCAGAGCGCGCCGATCTCGTACAGGGCCTGGCTGATCAGCCAGACCACGAAGCCGACGCCGAAGGCGGTGCCCGCCTGGAGGCCGAGCCAGAACCAGCGGCGGTACGAGGCGCCGGCCAGCAGGCCGGCGCCGATCGCGGCCAGGGCGCCGAACGCGACCAGGCCGATCAGCGGGTTCGGGAAGCCGAACGCCGAGGCCTGCGCGGTCCGCATCACCGAGCCGCAGCTGATCACCGGGTTGATGCTGCAGCTCGGCCGGTAGCCGGGGTTCTCCAGCATCCGGAGCTTGTCCAGGGTCAGCACGGCCGAGGCTGCGAGGCCGATCAGGCCGCAGACCAGCACCAGCCAGGCGAACGGCCGCCCGGCCGCCACGGGGGCGGCGGCGGGGGCGGCGGCAGCGGCAGGCGCGGGCACCGGTGCGGTGGCGGGGGTGGGGGTGGTGGGGCGCACGGGTCAGCCCCCGATCGTGCTGCGGATCAGCGCGGTGTACTGCTCGCCGGTGAGCGGCTTGCCCGCGGAGTCGAAGACCTTGAGCGCCTTGCCGTCCAGCATCACGGTCGGGGTGCCGCTGACGCCGCTGGCGTCGAACGCCTTGGAGACCTTGGCCGCCCACGGCTGGTAGGTGCCCTCGGTGACCGCCTTGGTGAACGCCGCCGTCTTCAGCCCGGGCACCTTGCCGGCCAGGTCCAGCAGGTGGTTCACGTCGCCGAACCCGTCGGTGGTCTCGGCCGGCTGGTTGGCGTACAGCACGTCGTGGAACTTCTTGAACTGGTCGACGCCCTGGTCGAGCGCGGCGCCGGCGGCGGCCAGCGCCGTCCGCGAGCCCTTGCCGCCGAGGTTGCCGTCCAGGAACGACGCCAGGTGGTACTCGATCTTGTACGTGCCGTCGTCGGCCAGCTGCTGCACGGCCTGGCCCGCCGAGGTCTCGAACTCGTGGCAGATCGGGCAGCGGAAGTCCTCGTACACCTGCAGGGTGTGCGGGGCGTCCGCCTTGCCGTACACGACCGTGGTGCCGTCGCCGCCGGACGCGTGGGCGGGGGTGACGACCGGCGCGTTCGCCGCGGGGGAGGAGCCGTCCGAGGCGGTGGCGATCGCGGCGACGACGCCGCCGACCACCGCGAGGGCGGCGACGATGCTCACGCCGACGGTGGTCCGGCGCCGTACGACGGCGGCGCGCTGTTCGCGGCGGTGCGCCTCCTGGAGGCGCTGGCGGGCGGTCTGGCGGGTGCCGGGGTGCTGCGTGGTCATGGTCCGTCGGTCCTCACGGTGCGGGCGTGCCGCCGGACCGCGCGGACGCGCGGCGGCACACCGGGAAAAGGGGGCTCTGCGTACGGGGGCGAGCCGGCGGCGCGTCCGCCACGGGGGCGGGAGCCGTCAGCAGGCCAGTGCGTACGCGGGCGGACCGCGCCGGGGAGCCGGGGTGAGGAGGACGTCGTCGGGCCGCGGCAGGGCCCGGTCGGGGAAGGGACCGGCCGGCGGCAGCGCCGCCGGGCAGGCGGGCAGCGGCGCGAGCAGCAGCAGCGCCCGGCCGACCGCGCCGGCCGCGGCGCCCACGGTGTGCAGCGCCCGGACGACCGTGCGGAGCGCGGCGTCGCCGAGGGACAGCCACAGGGCGGCGGCCAGCGCCAGCGCGAGGTGGACGAGCAGCACCAGCAGGCGGACCGATCCGCCGTACTGGCCGGCCCATTCGGAGAGCACCGAGCTGCCGTTCACCGACCCGCCGCCGCAGACCAGCAGGTCCACGCCGTGCGAGCGGGCGGCGACGGCCGTACAGCCGTCCTGGCCGAGGTTGAAGGCGGTGTTGAGCACCAGCTCCACCGGGAGCATCACGGCGCACACCCGCCACAGGCTGAGCCGGGACCCGGCCAGCGCGAGGGCCAGCAGGAAGACCGCGGCGGAACAGAGTGCGACCAGGGTCAGCGGCAGCTGCCGCCCGGTGACCACGACCTGACCGAGCGCGGCGAGCGGCACCGCGAGCGCGGTGAACACCGCCGCCCGCAGGGCTCTCGTCGTCCTGTCACCGGTCATGGACAGCGAGTATGCCAGGCGGCCGATCAGCTCCGCATAAACGTGATCAGGTCAGGCCGAAGGTCGGCACGTCCGGCACACCTGTCCCACCGGCCCGTCCGGCCCGTCGGGTCGCCACCGGAGCGCGTGCCGGACCTACCCTGGAGGTCCGCAGAGGGGGTGAGCGCCGTGCCGCACCGGGACGAACCGACCGCGGGCGAGCTGCTGGCCGACTGGCTCACCCGGCAGACCGAGCGGCTGGCCGCCCTGGAGGCCGCCGTCCGCGCCGACGAACCGGACGCCGTCCACCAGATGCGGATCACCTCCCGGCGGCTGCGCAGCACCCTCCAGGCGTACCGACCGCTGCTGACCGCCGACACCGCGCCGCTGGTCGCGGAGCTGCGCGAGCTGGCCGCGGCGCTCGGGGTCGCCCGGGACGCCGAGGTGCTCGGCGAACGGCTCACCGCCCTCGCCCGGGAGCTGCCCGAGGAGTGCGGGCCCGCCGAGACCGCCGACGCGCTCGCCCGGTGGTCCGCCGAGCAGACCGAGCTGGCCCGCCCGCAGGCGGTGGCCGCGCTGGACGGGCCGCGGTTCCCGGCACTGCTGGCCGCGCTGCGCGGCCTGGCGGCCGAGCCGCAGTTCACGGCGCGCGCCGAGCGGCCCGCGGCCCGCGAGCTCACCCGGATCGCCCGCCGCGAGCAGCGCCGTACCGCCCGCCGGATCCGCACCGCCCGCGCGGCCGCCCCCGGCACGGCCACCGAGGTCGCCCTCCACGACGCCCGCAAGGCCGCCAAGCGCGCCCGGTACGCGGGGGAGCCGGCCGGGCGGGCCGCGCGGGGGTTCGTCCGGCGGATGAAGGAGCTCCAGGACCTGCTGGGGGTGCACCAGGACGCCGTGCTGGCCTGCCGCACCCTGCACGGGCTGGCCGCGGACGGGCCGGCGTTCGCCTACGGCGTGCTCTACGAGCGGGAGCGGGTGGTCGAGGCCGAGGCCCGGGCCGCGCTGCCCGGGGTGTGGCGGCGGGCCCGCAAGCGGCCGCAGTTCTGAGCGCGTCCGGGCGCGTCGGCTCCCAGAGTGTCCGGGGCGTTGCCCGGCCGGGGTCAGAGCCCGGCGGTCGCCGCGGCGGTGGCCAGCAGGTCCCGGAGCATCGCCGGGGTGAGCCGGCCGGTGTAGGTGTTGCGCGGGCTCACGTGGTAGCAGCCGAACAGGTGCAGCGGCGCCCCGCCGTCCGCGGCGGGCAGCACGGCGTGGGCGCCGTGCCCGAACGCGGGGCGCGGGCGCGGCGGCCGCCAGCCGGCGTCGGCCAGCGCGGGCAGCACGGCCTGCCAGGCGAACCCGCCGAGCGCCACCACGGCCCGCACCGAGGGGCGCAGGTACTCGAGCTCCCGGGAGATCCACGGCCGGCAGGTGTCGCGCTCGGTGCGGCTGGGCCGGTTCTCCGGCGGGCAGCAGCGGACCGGGTCGGTGATCCGCACCCCGTGCAGCCGCAGTCCGTCGCCGCGCCAGACCGCCTCCGGCCGGGAGGCCAGCCCCAGCTCGTACAGCGTCGCGTAGAGGAGGTCCCCGGACGGGTCGCCGGTGAAGATCCGGCCGGTCCGGTTGGCGCCGTGCGCCGCGGGGGCCAGCCCGACCAGCACCAGGGCGGCGTCGGCGGGGCCGAAGCCGGGGATCGGCCGCGCCCAGTACTCCTGGTGCAGGTAGGCGCGGCGCTTGGTCCGGGCCGCCTCCTCGCGCCACTCGACCAGCCGCGGGCAGGCCCGGCAGCCGGTGACCAGGGTGTCGAGCTCGGCGAGGTCGTACGTGCCGGCCGCGGCCGCCGCCGGGTCCGGGACGGCCGGCCCGAACGGCTCCGGGCCGGGCCCGGCGGGCGGGGGCGGGGGTGACATGGCCCCGGAGCGAGGGGCCCCGGGGGGGGGGGGGCCGGGGCCCAGCGGTCGGTTGCGGCCTCGGCCGGGGTGCCCGGCCCTGCCACCCCGTCCAGC
>NZ_JBHWBW010000138.1:0-1750 GCF_042735675.1 Kitasatospora sp. NPDC059571 | reverse complement strand
GCTCGGACAGTGCGGCTCGGGCGCCCCGGGGGGGGGGGGCGGGGGGGGGGCGGGGGGGCGTGCCGCGGGCCCCCCGGCCCCCCGGGGCGGGGCCGGGCCCGGCGGCCGGCGGCGTGGCTTCCATGCCGCCGATCCTAGGGCGCCCGGTGGTGCGGGACCGGCGAAGTGGCGCGCGGGCGGACGGGCAGATGGACGGTCCGGGAGCGGAGTAGCGTGGAGAACGGGGCCGCGTGCGGGTAGGCGAGGTGGCGCGATGATCGTGGTCGAGGCGGTCCTGGCCCTGCTGGTGGTGCTGGCCGTGCTGGCCGGCCTGAGTGCGCGCGTGGTCCAGCAGTTCCAGCGCGGCGTGGTGTTCCGGTTCGGGCGGGTGCGCGAGGAGATCCGGCAGCCCGGGCTGGCGATGATCATGCCGGTGGTGGACCGGCTGCAGCGGGTGAACGTCCAGATCGTGACGATGCCGATCCCCGCGCAGGAGGGCATCACCCGGGACAACGTGACCGTGCGGGTCGACGCGGTGGTCTACTTCAAGGTCGTCGACCCGGTGAAGGCCACCGTCAACGTGCAGGACTACAACTTCGCGATCTCCCAGGTCGCCCAGACCTCGCTGCGGTCGATCATCGGCAAGAGCGAGCTGGACGACCTGCTGGCCAACCGGGAGCCGCTGAACCAGGGGCTGGAACTGATGCTGGACAGCCCGGCACTGGGCTGGGGGATCCACATCGACCGGGTGGAGATCAAGGACGTCGCGCTGCCGGAGTCGATGAAGCGCTCGATGTCCCGGCAGGCCGAGGCGGAGCGCGAACGCCGGGCCCGGATCATCACCGCGGACGGCGAGTTCCAGGCGTCGGCGCGGCTGTCCGAGGCCGCCGCGATCATGAGCGAGACCCCGGCCGCGCTCCAACTGCGCCTGCTGCAGACGGTGGTGGAGGTCGCCGCGGAGAAGAACTCGACGCTGGTCCTGCCGTTCCCGGTGGAGCTGCTGCGCTTCCTGGACAGCGTCACCGAGAAGCCGGCCGCCGCCGCGGAGGGGAAGGGCGCCGAGCCGCAGCCCGCCGTCGAGCTGCCGGATCTGCCCGCCCTGGACGAGGTGTTGGCCCGTTCGCCGCTCGACCCGCCGGACCGCGAGGGCTTCGAACAGGCCCCCGGGCCGCCGGAGACGGACGGGCAGCTGCCGCCGCGGTAGAGGGCCCGCCGCGGTGGCGTCGCCCCGGGGGCGGGACCACGATGGAGGGACAGGGGCGTGACCAGTCGGGAGGTTCGACCATGACCACAGCCGGAGAGATCATGCACCCGGGCGCCGAGTGCGTCGGCGAGTTCGACACCCTGGCCGACGCCGCCCGGACCATGCGGGAACGGGGCGTCGGCGCGCTGCCGATCTGCGGGGACAACCAGAAGCTGCTGGGCATCCTCACCGACCGCGACATCGTCCTCAAGTGCGTCGCCGAGGGCCTGGACCCGAACAAGGTCAGGGCCGTCGACCTCGCCATCGGCCGCCCGATGGTGATCGAGGAGGACGAGGACGCCGAGCAGGTCCTGCAGCTCATGGAGCAGCACCTGGTCCGGCGCCTGCCGGTGATCAACCACCCGGACCACAAGCTGGTCGGGATGATCAGCGAGGCGGACATCGCCCGCAACATGCCGCAGGAGCGGGTCGCCGAGTTCGTCTCCGCGATCTGCGCCGAGGACTGATCCGGGCGGCCGGGCAGCGCCGGACGAGGGGCCGGGGCGCCGGGGCCGGGCGGTCGACCGC
>NZ_JBHWBW010000137.1:6370-17241 GCF_042735675.1 Kitasatospora sp. NPDC059571 | reverse complement strand
GGGAGGGTGGCGGATCAGCCCTCGACGACGCTGTCGAAGGCGTGCAGGTAGGGGTTGACCGGGCGGACCGCGTCGACCCGCAGGCCGGCCTCGGACATCAGGCCCAGCATGCTCTCCTGCGAGTGCTTGGCGCCGCCCACGTTGAGCAGCAGCAGCAGGTCCATCGCGGTGGTGAAGCGCATCGAGGGGCTGTCGTCGACGAGGTTCTCCACCACCACGACCCGGGCGCCGGGCCGGGCGGCCCGGACGATGTTGGCCAGCGTGCGGCGGGTGGACTCGTCGTCCCACTCCAGGATGTTCTTGATCAGGTAGAGGTCGGCCTCCACCGGGATGTCCACCCGGCAGTCGCCCGGCACCAGCCGGGCCCGGTCGGCCAGCGCCCCGCCGGGCCGCAGCCGGGCGTCGGCGCCGGCCACCACCTGCGGCAGGTCGAGCAGGGTGCCGTGCAGCTGCGGGTGCTTCTCCAGCAGGCCGGCCAGCGCCAGGCCCTGGCCGCCGCCGATGTCGACCACCGAGGAGACGCCGGTGACGTCCAGGAACGCCACCAGGTCCGCCGCGGACTGCCGGCTGGAGCTGCTCATCGCCTTGTCGAAGATGCGCGCGGACTCGGCCGCGTCGTCGTGCAGGTAGGGGAAGAACTCCTTGCCGAACACGTCGGGGAAGACGTTGCGGCCGGTGCGCACCGCATCGTCCAGCCGCGGCCAGACCTGCCAGGTCCACGGCTCGGTGCACCACAGGGCGATGTTGCGCAGGCTGTTGGGGGCGTCCTCGCGGAGCATCCGGGACATGTCGGTGTGCGCGAAGCGGTCGTCGCCGGACTCGGTGAAGATGCCGTAGCTGGCGAGCGCGCGCAGCAGACGGCGCAGCGGCTTCGGCTCCACGCCCAGTTCGGCGGCCATGTCGCGGACGGCGGTGGGGGAGTCGCCGACGGCGTCCGCCACGCCGAGCGAGGCGGCGGCGCGGATGGCGGCGGCGCAGGCCGCGCCGAAGACCAGTTCGCGCAGCCGCATCACGGCCGGCGGGGAGGCGGCGGGCGCGGGTGCGGCGAGGGCCGCCGCGGGCGGCGCGGAGGGCGGTGCGGTGGTGGACATCGGGCGCCTTTCGTACGGGGCAGTGACTGCCCGGTTTCGGGGGGTGCGTCCGGCCGGCGGGGTCGCCGGTCAGCAGTGGCCGGCGGGCTCGGAGACGCGGCAGGTGTTGCGGGAGAAGGTGTTGCCGGTGCCCGTGTCGCGGTCCGCGAGGTCGGCCGGCCCGTTGCCGGTCACCAGGTTGCCGGTCACGGTGATGCCGGTGTTGGGCGTGCCGACGAGGCTGGCGAACAGCACCACGCCGCCGGACATCGGCGAGTCGCCCCGGTTGTCCTCGACCCGGTTGCCGGTCACCAGCGAGTCCTCGGCGCCGGTGAAGAGGATCCCGGTGCCCTGGATGGCGGCCAGCCGAGGGTTGGGCGCGCAGTACTTGTTGTTCTCGTACACGTGGTTGTCACTGACCGTCAGGGCCCCGGCCCGCGGCACGCCCTCGTCGCCGACCACGAAGACGCCGCCGCAGTTGCCGGTGATGTCGTTGGCGTCGACGGTGAGGTCGCGCAGCCGGCGGACGGTGACCCCGATCCGGTTGCCGGCCAGGTGGTTGGCGCGGACGACGGTGCCGCCGGTGTCGATGGCGCCGCCCTCGTGGGCGACCGAGTTGGCCAGGAAGACGCCCGACTGGCCGTTGCCGGTGGCGTCGTTGCCGGTGATCACCGAGCGGACGGACAGCTCCTCGCTGATGCCCTGCTGGCCGTTGTCGTGCGCGCCGACGCCGGTCACCCGCAGGCCGTCGGTGCCGGAGGCGTCGATGCCGTTCTTGGCGAAGCCGGAGACGGTCAGCGAGGCGATCCGGACCCCGGTGAGCGGGGTGGCCGCGGCGCCGTGCACGCAGATGCCGTGGCCGGCCGTCGCGCAGGCGCCGGACGCCGTCGCCGCCGGGACGAGCACCGTCCGCGCGCCGGCGCCGCGCAGTGTGATGTCGGAGCGGTCGATCTCGACGCTCCCGGTGTAGGTGCCGGGCAGCAGTTGGACGGTGTCGCCGGGGGCCGCCGCGTCGACGGCCTGCTGGATGGAGTCACCGGGGCTGACGGTGTGCAGGGTCGCGGCGTGGGCGGGCGGGATCGCCCCCAGGCTCGCGACCAGGGCGGCGAGGCCGCCCGCGAGGTAGTGGGTCCGTCGCATGGGCATGGAGCTGTGGCCTGCTTTCGGGGTACGAGGTCCGAGGGCACGGGTCGGCACGTGCACGACCCGCCCCCGCCGACGCTAGGAGCGGCCGGGCGCCCCCGCCACTCGTGGTAGCCGGTTCGGTGCGTTCCGCTCAGCCGGCCGGGTGGCATCGGTGGCGATCCGTCATATCCCCTCGGTGGCCCGGATCCGGCCGGAGGCGACGGCCGCGGCCAGCAGCGCGTGGTCGGCGTCGGTGCGGTCCGCGTACGCCACCGCGAAGCGGGCCACGGCCCGGTCGAAGGTGTCGCTGCCGCCCAGGTAGCCGGCGATGGCGATCCGGTCGCCGGAGCGGGCGTGCGCCCGGGCCAGGGCGGTGCCGCACAGCGCCGCGTACTGGCAGAGCCCCCGGTGGGACATCTCCTCCACCACGACCGAGCCCTTCATGTCGCGCAGTTGGCGCCAGTAGAAGTGCCGGCCCCCGGGCCCGGTCATCCAGCCGAGGAAGATGTCGCCGGCCGCCTGCAGCAGGCGCTGGCCGGCGACCACCCGGTGGCCGTGGTGGTCCAGGGTGCTCGGCGGCAGGTGGTCCTCCAGGACGGAGCGGCCGGCCTCCTTGAACTGCAGGAGCAGCAGGTCGTCCTGGTCCCGGCCCTGGAGCAGGGCGACCAGGCAGCGGGTCCCGACGCTGCCGACGCCGACCACCTTGAGGGCGGCGTCCACGAAGCGGAAGCGGTCCAGCAGCGCCCGGCGCTCCTCGGGCAGCGAAGCCCGGTAGTCGGTCAGCGCGGCGTGCACCACCTCCTCGTCGAGGCCCTCCAGGCCGGCATGGGTGAGCAGCGGCGGGCGCTCCACGATCCGGCGCCGGCCGCCGACCGTCTCGGTGAGCTTGGCGGCGGCCTGGACGTTGTCGCGCCGACGGGCCGCGGCGAGCCGGTTCTCCGCCTTGCGCCGCCGGGCCGGGCGGCGGATCGCCGCCAGCACCTCCTCGGCGTCGATCCGCAGGTACCAGACCGCCAGTTCGCCGAGGCCGGCCAGCTGCCGCATCGCGGTGCGGTACGCCTCGACGCCGGCGAGGACCGCCTCGGCGGCCTGCGGGTTGCCGGCCCCGAGCGAGCGGGCGGCCACCGCGAGGCTCGCCGCCAGGCGCTTGACGTCCCACTCGAACGGGCCGGGCAGGGTCTCGTCGAAGTCGTTCAGGTCGAACAGCAGGGCGCGCTCCGGCGAGCCGAACACGCCGAAGTTCAGCAGGTGCGCGTCGCCGCAGAGCTGTACGGTCAGGCCGCTGTGCGGCACGGCGGCGAGGTCGGCCGCCATCACCGCGGCGGCGCCGCGCAGGAAGGCGAACGGCGAGGCGGCCATCCGCCCGTACCGGATCGGCAGCAGTTCGGCGAGCCGGTCCTCGGCCTGCGCCGTCAGCACGGCGACCGGATCGGGCCGGTCCGCGGCCGCCCCGGTGCCGTCGGCCTGTGCGGAGCGGGGAGCCCGCTTGCGGGCGGCGCGGCCGAGGTCCCTGCGCTCGGCCGGGGAGAGGTGTTCGGGCATCGGGTCCTCCCGGGGCCGACGGATGGCTACCGCACCAGCCTGCTCCTCGGGCGGGTCGGCCGCGGGACGCGCTGCGCCGATCGGGGGAGCTCAGCCCTCGGCGCCGGAGCGGTCGATGTCGTTCTCCCGGACCAGCCACAGCGCCAGCACGGCGCCGGCCAGGCTGACCAGGGCGCCCATGAACAGCACGGTGTTGAGGCCGCTCAGGAAGCCGGCGCGGGCGGCCGCCCGTACGGCCTCCCTCGCCGGGGCGGGGGTGGCGGCGAGCACCTGGTCGAGGCTGCCGGAGGACGCCGCCTCGACCAGCTCGCGCGGGCGGGCGCCCCGGGCGGCCTCGGTGCCCGCGGCCAGCTCGCGGAAGCGCTCGGTGCCGCGGCCGATGAACACCGCGCCCCAGACGGCGATCCCGACCGCGATGCCGACCTGCCGGAAGGTGTCGTTGACGCCCGCGGCCATGCCGCTCTTCTCCTTCGGCACCACGCTGACCGCCACGTCCGCGATCACCGGGTTGACCAGGCCGACGCCCGCGCCGGCCACCAGGAAGCCGCCGAGCAGGGTCGTCCACTGCGAGTCCGCGGTGATGCCGCCCATCAGCAGCAGCCCGACGCCGACCGCGGCGAGGCCCGTGCCGAGCATCAGCCGGGCCTGCACCCGCGACAGCAGGGCGCCGGCGATCGGCGCGACCAGGAAGCTCAGCAGGGTGGTCGGCAGGTAGCGCAGGCCGGCCTGGAACGCCGACAGTCCCAGGTAGTTCTGCAGGTAGAGCGTCAGGTAGAGGAAGAGCGCGAAGAGCGAGCTGGAGATGGCGAACGCGGCGAGCTGGACGCCGGTGAACGCCGGCCTCCGGAACAGCTCCAGCGGCAGCATCGGCTCGGGGACCCGCAGCTCGACCGCCACGAAGGCGGCCAGCAGCGCCGCGCAGCCGATGAACAGCCCGACGATCAGGGCGCTGCCCCAGCCCTCCGCGTTGCCCCGGACCAGTGCCAGCACCAGCAGGAACAGCGCGAGGCTGAAGGTCGCCACGCCCGCCCAGTCGATCCTGGTCGCGGCGGGGTCGCGGCTCTCGCGCAGCTTCAAGAAGGTCAGCACGGTCGCGCCCGCGCCGATCGGCACGTTCAGGTAGAAGATCGACTCCCAGCCGAGCGAGTCGGTCAGCACACCGCCGATCAGCGGGCCGACCGCGACCGCGATGCCGATCGTGGCACCGTACGCGCCCATCGCGGTGCCGCGTTCCCGGCCGGCCGGGAACTCCTGGGCGATCAGGGCGAGCGAGACCGCGAACATCACCGCCCCGCCGACGCCCTGGAGGGCGCGGGCGAGGTTGAGGAAGGTCGGGTTCGGGGCGACCGCGCACAGCAGCGAGGCCACCGAGAAGATCACCAGCCCGGCGGCGAAGGCCCGCCGCCGGCCGAGCCGGTCGGCCAGCGAACCGGCGGTCAGCACGAAGGCGGCCAGCGTCAGGGCGTACGCGTCGAAGACCCACTGCAGGTCGGTGAAGCTCGCGCCGAGATCCTTGCGGATGGAGGGCAGGGCCACGTTCACGACCGTGATGTCCAGCAGCAGCATGAAGGTCGCCACCGACACGGTCAGCAGGGTCCACCACTTGCGGGCCATGGGCCCCTCCTTCGCGTGCCCCCGCCGTTACGGATACGACGGTAGGCGACGGCGGAGCGTCACCGGCGCACGGGAGCGCGCGGGCGCGTCGCCCGGCGCGCGGCTCAGGCCCTCTCTTTCGGATCTTGCCGGGCGCGCTCCGACAAGATCCGAAAGAGAGGCCCTAGGCCGGCATCGGCGGCAGCCCGGGCCGGTGCAGCCATGCCTCGAAGAGCCCGTCCAGCGGCCGGTCGGTGTAGCGCGCGGCGTGCGCGACCAGGTCCGCCGTGGTCACCGAGCCGTGCCGCCCGGCGGTCGTCCAGCCGCGCACCATCCGGAAGAACGCGTCGTCGCCGAGGGCGAGGCGCAGCGCGTGCACGGTCAGCCCGCCGCGGTCGTACAACCGGTCGTCGAACATCAGCCGGCGGCCCGGGTCGGCGAGGCGCAGGTCCTGCGGCTGCCGGGTGAGCTTGCCGTACGCGATCGCCGCCCGCTGCTGCGCGGACAGCCCGCCGGAGCGCTCCGACCAGAGCCACTCCGCGTACTTCGCGAAGCCCTCGTTCAGCCAGATGTGCCGCCAGTCGGCCACCGTCACGCTGTTGCCGAACCACTGGTGGGCCAGCTCGTGCGCGACCAGGCGCTCCGAGCCGCGCAGCCCGTCCAGGTGGTTGGTGCCGAAGGTGGCCAGCCCCTGGGCCTCCACCGGGACGTCGAGCTCCTCGTCCGCGACCACCACCGCGTACTCGCCGAACGGGTACGGGCCGAACAGCTCCTCGAAGAGCCGCATCATCTCCGGCTGGCGGCCGAAGTCGTGCTCGAACCGGGACAGCAGCCGGGCCGGCACGTGGGCGCTCTGCGGCACCCCGCCCGGCAGCGCCTCGCGCAGCCGGACCTCCTTGTACATCCCGATCGACAGCCCCACCAGGTAGCTCGCGGTCGGCGCCGACTGCTCGTACACCCAGGTGGTGCTCGACGAGCGGGCCGTGCGGGTCAGCAGCCGTCCGCCGGTGACCACCGCGTACGCCGACGGGGTGGTCACCGAGACCTGGTAGCTGGCCTTGTCCGACGGCCGGTCGTTGCACGGGTACCAGGACGGCGCGCCGACCGGCTGGCTCGCCACCAGGGCGCCGTCGGTCAGCTCCTCCCAGCCCAGCCCGCCCCAGGGGCTGCGGACCGGGCGCGGGTTGCCCGACCAGTGGACCTCCACCGTGAAGGCCTCGCCGGGGCCCGGCGGCCGGTCGGGCCGGATCCGCAGCTTGCCGGCCCGCAGCGACCAGCGGGCCGTCCGGCCGTTCACCAGCACCTTGCCGATCTTGAAGTCGGCGAGGTCCAGGGCGAAATCGCGCAGCTGCGCCGGGCCCGCGATGGCGACGATCCGGGCGGAGCCCGCCAGCCGGTTGGGCGCGGGCCGGTAGTCCAGGACCAGTTCGTACCGGTGCACCCGGTAGCGGGTGTCCCCGTTGCCGGGGAAGTACGGGTCCGTGGCAACGGCCTTGGGGCTCACCGGTTCGATCACTTCCTGGGCGGACTGCGGCACGGTCACTGCTGCCAGGCCTCGATCGGGTTGCCGAGCCAGCGGGTGTCGGCGGGGACCGTCTCCGCACGCATCACCAGCGAGGCCGGCCCCAGCGTGGAACGCTCCCCGATCGTGCTGCCCGGCAGCACGATTCCGCCCGGGCCCAGGGTGGCGCCCTCGCGGAGAACCACAGTATCCAGCCTCATGATCCGGTCGTGGAAGAGGTGGGTCTGCAGCACACAGCCCCGGTTGATGCTCACCCCGTCCCCGAGCTCGACCAGGTCGGCCTCCGGCAGCCAGTAGCTCTCGCACCACACCCCGCGGCCGATCCGCGCACCCAGCGCCCGCAGCCACACGTCCAGCACCGCGGTGCCCGGCACCGCGCCCACCAGCCACGGCACCGCCAGCACCTCGACGAAGGTGTCGGCCAGCTCGTTGCGCCACACGAAGCCGCTCCACAGCGGGTGCTCCTCGGCGCGGAAGCGCCCGACCAGCAGCCACTTGGCGGCCACCGCGACCGCACAGGCCGCCACCCCGGCCGCCAGCAGCACGAGCCCGGCCAGCAGCGGCGAGTCCAGCGCGCACAGCGCGGCGGCGGTCAGCACCGCCAGCGCGGCGGACGCCAGCACCGGCACCAGCCGGCCCAGCTCCACCAGCCCGCGCGCCCACAGCAGCCGGGCCGGCGGGTCGTAGGTCAGCCGCACGTCCGCGGTGTCCGCCGCCCGCGGCAGCCGCACCGGCGGCATGCCCAGGTACGAGCTGCCGCGCTTGGCCTTCTTCGGCGCCGCCGACAGCACCCCCACCAGGCCGCGGTCGGGCACCGAGCGGCCCGGCGCGGTCATCCCGGAGTTGCCGAGGAACGCCTGCCGGCCGATCTCGGCCCGGCCGACCCGCACCCAGCCGCCGCCCAGCTCGTACGGGGCGATCAGCGTGTCGTCGGCCAGGAACGCGCCGTCCCCGACCGTGGTCAGGCTGGGCAGCGCCAGCACCGTCGACACCTCGGCCCGCCGGCCGACCCGCATCCCGAGCAGCCGCAGCCACACCGGGGTGATCAGCCCGGCGTACAGCGGGAAGAGCGTCTCGCGGGCCGCGTCCATCAGCTGGCTGACCGTCCACGCCTGCCAGCCGATCCGGCCGTGCAGCGGGTGGTAGCCGGTGCGCAGCCCGCGGCTCAGCACCCGGACCCCGGCCAGCACCAGCGCCGCGTACGCCAGCCCGTACACCAGCGTCGCCGGGACGACCGCCGCCAAGGCGCCGCGCAGCGCCGCGCCCAGGCCGTCGCCCGGGTGCACGAACAGGCCGGCCGTCAGCAGCGCCGGCACCAGTGCCAGCACCGGCAGCAGGCCCAGACCGAAGCCGGTGAGGCCGTACACGGCGGCCCACTGCGGGGTGCGCGCCGGCCGCTGCTTGGGCCAGCCCCGCTCCGCCTTGCCGAGCTTCACCGCGGGCGCGCCGCCCCATCGCTGGCCGGTCGGGACGTGCCCGGCCACGCCGGAGCCCGGCGCGACCTCGGCCCGCTTGCCGACCCGGGAGCCCGGGAACAGCACCGACCGGGTGCCGATCACCGCACCCGAGCCCACCCGCACCGGGCCGATCTCCAGCCGGTCGCCGTCCAGCCAGTAGCCGCACAGGTCGACCTCGTTCTCCACCGCGCAGCCCTTGCCCAGGCGCAGCATGCCGGTCACCGGCGGCAGCGCATGCAGGTCGACCTCCGGGCCGACCCGGGCGCCCAGCGCCCGCGCGTACCGCACCAGCCAGGCGCCGGTCAGCGAGGTCGCGCCGCTGGCCTCGGCGAGCCGCTCGGCCGCCCAGAGCCGCAGGTGCACCGAGCCGCCGCGCGGATGGCTGCCCGCCCGCACCCCGCGCAGCAGCAGCCGGGCGCCGCCGGCCGCGATCGCCAGCCGGCCCGGGGCGCTGAACAGCACCAGCGCACCCGCCGCGACCGCCCACCAGGAGGCGGTCGGCGCCCACGGGTAGTCGCCGCACCACGCCAGCACGTTGCCCAGCGCCAGCAGCGCCACCGACCAGCGCAGGCCGATCAGGGTGAACAGCGGCAGCAGCAGCGCCAGCTGCACGGCCTTCGCCCGGCGCGGCACCGGGGCGATCTCCCGGGCCGGGCCGTCGGCCCGGACCGAGCGCTCCAGCAGCCGGGCCAGGCGGCGCAGCGTCTTCTGCTGGTAGATGTCCAGCACGGACACCGCCGGGTAGCGGCCGCGCAGCAGGGTGGTCAGCTGGGCGGCGGCCAGGCTGCCGCCGCCGATCGCGAAGAAGTCGTCGTCGGCGCCCCGCACCGGGGCGCCCAGGATCTCGGCCCACTGCTCGGCCAGCCAGGCCTCGGTGCCGTACAGCTGCTCCGCCGGGCCGTCCTGCTCCAGGGCCGGCAGCGGCCAGGGCAGCGCGTTGCGGTCGACCTTGCCCGAGGTGCGGGTCGGCAGCTCGTCCACCGGCGCCAGCAGCGGCACCAGGGCGGCCGGCAGCTCGGCGCGCAGCCGCTCGACGGCGCCGGCCCGGTCGAAGCCGTCCTGGACGACCAGGTAGCCGACCAGCAGCTGGTTGCCGCTGCGCGCGGTGCGCACCGCCGCGGCGGCGCCGGCCACCTTGGGCAGCGCCTGGAGCGCGGCGTCGACCTCGCCCAGCTCGATCCGCCGCCCGCCGAGCTTGATCTGCTCGTCGCCGCGGCCGAGGAAGACCAGGCCCTCCGGTTCCGCGCGGACGATGTCGCCGCTGCGGTAGGCGCGCTCCCAGCCCAGCGAGGCGAGCGGCGCGTACTTCTCGGCGTCCTTGACCTCGTCCAGGTAGCGGGCCAGCCCGACGCCGCCGATCACCAGCTGGCCGCTGTCGCCCATCGCCACCGGCCGGTCGTCGGCGTCGACCACGGCCAGCTCCCAGCCGTCCAGCGGCAGGCCGATCCGCACCGGGCCCGTCCCGTCCAGCAGCGACCCGCAGGCGACCACGGTGGCCTCGGTCGGGCCGTAGGTGTTCCACACCTCGCGGCCCTCGGTGACCAGCCGCTCCACCAGCTCCGGCGGGCAGGCCTCACCGCCGAAGATCAGCAGCCGGACCTCCAGGAGCGCCTCCGCCGGCCAGAGCGCGGCCAGCGTCGGCACGGTCGAGATCACCGTGATCTCCTGGTCCGCCAGCCACGGCCCCAGATCGGCGCCGCTGCGCACCTGGGCCCGCGGCACCGGCACCAGGCAGGCGCCGTGCCGCCAGGCCAGCCACATCTCCTCGCAGGAGGCGTCGAACGCCACCGACAGCCCGGCCATCACGCGGTCGCCGGGGCCGATCGGCTCGTCCTGCAGGAACATCGCGGCCTCGGCGTCGACGAAGGCCGCCGCGTTGCGGTGGGTCACCGCCACGCCCTTGGGCCGTCCGGTGGAGCCGGAGGTGAAGATGATCCACGCGTCGTGGTCCGGGGTCGGCCGGCCGGGCTCGGAGCGCCCGATCCGCTGGTCGGCGATCCGCAGCCCGGCGGTGAGCACCGCCTTCACCCCGGCCTCGCCGAAGACCAGGTCGGCACGCTCGTCCGGGTCCTCGGCGTCGACCGGCACGTATGCCGCGCCGACCGCCAGCACCGCGAGGACGGCCACGTACAGGTCGTTGGTGCCCGACGGCACCCGGACGCCCACCCGGTCGCCGAGGCCCACGCCGGCCGCGGCCAGCCGGGCCCGCAGCTGCTCGACCGCGCCGGCCAGGGCGGCGTAGTCGAGCACCTCGGTGCCGTCGTCGAGGGCGGGCTCGTGCGGGTGCGCGGCGGTGGTCGCGGCCAGGACGTCGACGAGGGTCCTGGCGGCGGGCGCCGCTCTGCCGGCGAACAGTGCGGTGTCGCCGGGAGGCGCGGTCGCAACGGTCGTCGCGCCGTCCTCAGGAGCCTCGTCCATCGTCGTGGCAGCCATCCGGTCCTCGTCCTCGCGCCCCTCGGCCCGCTTCGCGGCGGACGGCGCGGGGGGGGGCCGCGGGGGGGACCGCGACGGGGCCACCCCCCCCGGTTGTTAGGCGGTGGGGTGGGACGCCCCCCCCCCCCC
>NZ_JBHWBW010000137.1:0-6360 GCF_042735675.1 Kitasatospora sp. NPDC059571 | reverse complement strand
GCGCGCGGGCGGGGGCGGGCGGCGGGGCCGCGCGGCCCCGCCCCCCGGCCCCCCCCCCCCCCCCCCGCTGCGGGCGGCTCAGGCGGCGATCGGGACGGCCCCGGCGCGCACCGGGTCGGCGCCCGCCAGCTCGGTCAGCGCCGCCCGCACCTCGTCCTCCAGCGGGACCTCGGCGAGGATCGCCACCGCGTCCGCGCGGCGCTCGTCGAGCATCGCCCGGACGGCCGTGCGGGCCCCGGTCGCCTCGATCGCGGCGCGCAGTGCGGCCGCCCCGGCCTCGTCCAGGTCGGGATCGCCGTGGTGGCGCTCGAAGACGGCGAGCTGGGCGGGTGCGGCGTGCTCCATCGCCCAGGAGAGCAGGACGGTCATGCAGCCGTTGCGGAAGTCGTCGGTGCTGGACTTGCCGGTGACCCGCTCGTCGCCGAAGACGCTGAGCAGGTCGTCCTGGAGCTGGTACGCCTCGCCGACGGCCTCGCCGAACCGCTTGAAGACGTCGAGGACCTGCTCCGACGCGCCGCCGAGGGCGGCGCCGTACTGGAGCGGGTACATGGTGTTGGACCGCGCGGTCTTCAGCAGGGCGACGTTCATCGCCTGGTCGGTCGAGGGGGTGCGGCGCACCCGCTCCTCCATGTCGAGGTACTGGCCGAGCCACACCTCGGAGCGCAGCAGGTCGTTGGGCAGCCGCCGGGTGGCCAGCCGGTGGGGGTCCATGCCGGAGGAGAACATCAGCTCGTCGGACCAGGCCCAGGCGATGTCGGTGAGGCAGAGCGTCTGGACCAGGCCGTAGTGGTCGGCGTCGCCGCGCCAGCCGCGTGCGCGGTGGACGTCGGCGAGTCTGCGGTGCAGGGCGGGCAGGCCGCGGCGGGTGTCGCTGCGGTCGAAGACGTCGTCGACTATGAGCGCGGCCCAGTGGAAGAGCTCCAGGGCGGCGCCGATGGTGATGATCTCGGTGCAGTCCGGGCGGTCGCCGGCCCGCCACCCCCAGTAGGCCCACATGCCCTGGAGCCGCTTGCCGCCCTCCAGAACGCACTCCTTGACCAGGTGTCCGGCGTCGGCGGCCCGAAGGTCGCCGAGGTCGGCGGTCTTGCGGTCCAGGAAGCGGGTCAGTTCGGCGTCGACCCGGGCGGGTATGTTCCGGGCCTGGCTCGTCGGGAACGGCATCATCGTGGCTCCTCGGGGCCGGCGGGGCCGGCGGCAGGGCGCACCGGTGGGGTGCGGGATCGGGGGGCGGGGCGCATCGGGGGATGGCGGGGGTGGTACGCGGGCGGCCGGGTCAGCCGGGTGCCAGCGGGCCGTCGAGCCAACAGGTCTCGAACCCGCGGTTGCGGGCACTGGCGGCGATCGCGGCCGCGCTGATCGGGGTGACCGGCCGGGGGAGCCGGTCGGGCGGGAACCATCCGAGCCGGCGGCACAGCCCCGGTTCGAGGTTGCTCGGCGTCCCCGTCCACCGGCGGGCGGTGAGGAACGCGGTGAGCGCCCGGAGGGCGGAGCCCTCGCGGTAGTCCACGGTGACCGCGTGCACGAGGTCCGCCGGGTCGATGCCGATCCCGAGCTCCTCGCGGGCCTCGCGGACCGCCGCCTCCGGCACGGTCTCCTCGCCCTGGAGGTGCCCGGCCGGAACGCTCCAGTAGCCGTCGGCCCAGCGGGTGCCGGAACGCAGCCCCAGCAGAACCCGGCCGTCCTCCCGGTAGAGCAGGAGATTGACGCCCAGCGAAGTCTGATCCTGCGCAGGCTGGTTCACGATGTGGACGGTTCCCTTCCATCTTGATCGCGGGCTGAATGCCCATTACGTCACGTCAGAAACCGCCAGCACCAGAGGATCCGGACAGTAGTTGACTGAACACGCTCCAAAACGAAAGGATCAAGCCAGATGGTGTCATGGGGTTTGGCGCCGTCGGGACTCGTGAACGCTGCCCACCTGCGCCTTTCTTGACGGAATGTCAAGATGGGTGTGGACATGGCCGGTTGATGGGCTCCTGCCGCACGTATCAGGCTATGATCCGTACGGCGCACAGGTCTTGTCCCGATTGGGCTGGTTTGTCCCCGCATCCGGCCCGCTTCCGCGGAGGCCCGCACCGTGGGCCCGCGGCGCCTCCGGCGACCCCCGGGACATGCGCACACCGGCTTCACCCGATCGTCGTCAACCCCCCCCGAGGATGCAGATGGTTCGCGCTGGATCACCACCTGGAAGCGAACGACTCGCCACCGCCGCCCTCTGGCTGCTCCCGCCCGCCGTGCTGGTCGCCTTCGGTGCGGCCGCGTACGCCGCGTCCGCCGGCACCCGCTCCGCGATCCTGTGGTGCGGCGCCGCGGCCACCGCGGTGGTCGCCCTCACCGTGGCCGAAGCCGACCGGCGCGGCCGCGCCGCCGCGCGCTCCCGCGCCGAGGCGGCCACGTTCCAGCAGCGGTTCGCGGCCCTGGACGCCGACTGGCAGCGCAGGCTGGTCGACCACGAGGCCGGCACGGCCCGCCTCGCCGACGTCCTGCTGCCCGAGGCGATCAACCGCCTGCAGACCGGCGGGACCTCCGACGAGGTGCTCCGCGGCACCGACCGGCAGACCGAACTCCACCCCGCGCACCGCCGCGTGCTGTACGCCGTGGTGGACGCCGTCCAGGCCGAGGAGGACCTGCGCGACTCCGCGCAGCGCTCGTTCGTCAACATCGCCCGCCGCGTTCAGGCCATCGTGCACCAGCAGGCCCAGGACCTGCGGCAGATGCAGGACCGGCACGGCCGCGACCCCGAGGTCTTCGGGGACCTGCTGCACCTGGACCACGGCACCGCCCTGATCGGCCGCCTCGCCGACAGCATCGCCGTCCTCGGCGGCGCCCGGCCGGGCCGCCAGTGGCACCGGCCGGTGACGATGTTCAGCGTGCTGCGCGGCGCCATGTCCCGGATCGTCGACTACCAGCGGGTGGACCTGCACTCGGTCGCCGAGGTGGCCGTCGTCGGCCCCGCCGTCGAACCGCTCATCCACGCGCTCGCCGAACTCCTCGACAACGCCACCCGGTACTCGCCGCCGCACACCCGGGTCCACCTCACCGCCATCGAGATCCCCTCGGGCATCGCGGTGGAGATCGAGGACAGCGGCGTCGGCCTCAGCGAGGAGGCCCGCCGCCGGGCCGAGCGCGTGCTGTCCGACGCGCCCACCGGCCTGGACCTCGCCGACCTCGGCGAGGCGCCGCGCCTCGGACTCTCCGTGGTCGGCCGCCTCGCCCAGGCCAACGACTTCCGGGTCTCGCTGCGGCCCTCCGCGTACGCCGGCGTCCGCGCCGTGCTCGTGGTGCCCTCGGACCTCATCACCGCGGCCCCCGCACCCGCCACGCCCTCCCAGGGCACCACGGTGCCGGCGCCGCGGCGGATGACCGGCCCGCAGCCGATGATGGCGGGCGAGCCGCTCGACGAGCCCGCCGACGTCGAGCGCAACGCCCACGGGCTGCCGCAGCGCCGCCGGCGCACCCTGGCGGCCCCGGCGCCCGCCCGGACCACGGCGCGCGTCGCGCCCCTCGCCCCCGCACCCGTCGCCCCGGCCGCACCCGCGGTCGAGCCCGGCCTGTGGATGGGGGCCTTCCAGAGCGCCGTCTCCGGAGAGAGCACGGCGGGCGTCGACGCCCGCAGCGCCGGCGACGACTCGTCAGACAAGGGTGAATAGCAAATGATGCACCACCGTCCCAACATCGACTGGATGCTCAAGGACCTCGCGGAGAGCGTCCCGCAGACCCGCCACGTGGTCGTCCTCTCCTCGGACGGCCTGCGGATGGCCCAGTGGGGCACCGACCACGACACCGCCGACCGGCTCGCCGCCGCCTG
The DNA here is from genome assembly GCF_042735675.1 of Kitasatospora sp. NPDC059571. NCBI lineage: Bacteria > Bacillati > Actinomycetota > Actinomycetes > Kitasatosporales > Streptomycetaceae > Kitasatospora > Kitasatospora sp. NPDC059571. Next base: position 2,552 of record NZ_JBHWBW010000137.1, on the reverse strand, counting down.
CGCCGGCCTGCAGAGCCTGTCGACCGCGGTGGCCGGCGAGTTCCCGCACGGCGACGGCCGGATGCGCATGGTCGTGATCGAGGTGGGGGGCGGCTTCTTCTACCTGATGGCGGCCGGCGCCGGCGCCTACCTGGCGGTGCTCGCCGACGAGGGCGTCGACCCCGGGCTGATCGGCCAGCGCATGCGCGACCTGGTGGCCAGGATCGGCGCGCATCTGACCAGTCCTCCCCGCGTCGACGGGTTGGTCGGATGACATTAAAGGACCAGCGATGGCAGGACAACGGGCCCGAGCGCCTCTACGTCATCACCGCCGGCCGCAGCCGCCCGGAGGCTGAGGCGGAGGTCGACCTGGTGACGCTGATCGTCGCCAGCGCCGCCCCCGGGCCCGGGATGCCGCCCGAGCACGCCGCGATCCTGCGGATGTGCGAGGCACCGCTGTCGGTGGCCGAGATCTCGGCCCATCTCGGCCTGCCGATGAGCGTGGTGACGGTACTGCTGGCCGATCTGCTGGCCTCCGACAGCGTCGAGGCCAGAGCCCCCGTCCAGGCGGCCAGACTGCCGGACCTCGAACTGCTGGAAGCGGTGATGCATGGACTCCAGAAGCTCTGACACGTACGCCGGGTCCCGGGCGTACACGGAGCCAGGCCCGGTGCAGGCGCTCGCCGCCACCACCGCCGCGGCCGTCAAGGTGGTGATCGTCGGGGGCTTCGGCGTGGGCAAGACCACGCTGGTCGGCGCGCTGAGCGAGATCAAGCCGCTCACCACCGAGGAGACGATGACCCAGGCCGGTGTCGGAGTGGACGACGTCGTGGGCATCGAGCGCAAGACCTCCACCACCGTCGCCATGGACTTCGGCCGGATCAGCCTCAACGAGCAGCTCGTCCTCTACCTGTTCGGCACCCCCGGCCAGGAGCGGTTCTGGTTCCTCTGGAACGGCCTGTTCCACGGCGCCCTCGGCGCGGTGGTCCTGGTCGACACCCGCCGGCTGGAGGTCAGCTTCGACGTGATCGGGCGGCTGGAGGAGCGCGGCGTGCCGTTCGTGGTCGCCGTCAACGCCTTCCCGCACGCCCCGGTCCACCCCGTCGACGAACTGCGCGGTGCCCTCGACCTCCCCGACACCGTGCCGATCGTCGACTGCGACGCCCGCGACCGCGCCTCCAGTCGCGACGTCCTGCTCACCCTGATGCGCTATCTGCACTCACTCGCCGCCTCCCCGGAGCACTCGTGACCACGCTGCCCCCGAACCCCCTGGACGCATCCGGCCTCGTCCCCCCGCCGGGCTGCCCCGCCCACGCCGCCGGCCCGGCCCCGGCCGACGCCTTCGGCGTGATGCGGCTCTACGGGCCGCTCGCCGAGAGCGACCCGATGGGCCTGTACGAGCGGCTGCGCGCCCAGCACGGACCGGTCGCGCCGATCCTGCTCGACGGCGACGTCCCCGCCTGGCTGGTGCTCGGCTACCGCGAGAACGTCGAGGTCACCCGGGCACCCAGCCGCTTCTCCCGCGACCCGCGGCTGTGGCGGGACTGGCAGGAGGGCCGGGTCGCCGAGGACTCGCCGCTGATACCGATGATGGGCTGGCGGCCCGACTGCGTCTCCGCCGACGGCCAGGAGCATCAGCGGCTGCGCGCCGCACTGACCGAGAGCCTCGCCCAGTTCGACCGCCGCGGCATCCGCCGCCACGTGCAGCGCTACGCCAACCAGCTGATCGACGGCTTCTGCGCGGACGGCAGCACCGAACTGCTCAGCCGGTACGCGCAGCACGTGCCGATGCTTGTCCTCACGCACCTGTTCGGCCTGCCCGAGGAGGACGGCCCGAGCCTGGTCGAGGCGGCCGCCGCGCTGATCAAGGGCACCGAGAAGGCGGTCGCGGGCAACCAGTTCATCCTGGACACCCTGGAACAGCTGGTGAAGGACAAGAAGGCCGCACCCGGCCGGGACTTCGCCACCGCGCTGATCAACCACCCGGCCGGCCTCACCGACGACGAGGTGCAGCACCACCTGCGCCTGGTGATGCTCGCGACCAACGAGACCACCACCAACCTGATCGTCAACACGCTCCGGATGGTGCTGACCGACCCCCGCTTCCACGCCTCGCTCACCGGCGGCCTGCTCACCATCGCCGAGGCGGTCGAGCAGGTCCTCTGGGACGAGCCGCCGCTGATGGTCTGCCCGGGCCGCTGGGCCACCGGCGACACCGAACTGGCGGGCCGCCAGATCAAGGCCGGCGACCTGCTGCTGCTCGGACTCGCCGCGGGCAACGTCGACCCCGCGGTGCGCCCCGACCCCGCCGCGCGGCTGCACGGCAACCGCTCGCACCTCGCCTTCAGCCGCGGCCCGCACGAGTGCCCCGGCCAGGACGTCGGGCGCGCGATCACGGACGCCGCGGTGGAGACCCTGCTCAACCGCCTGCCGGACATCCACCTGGCGGTCGAGGAGGACGAGCTCCGCTGGACCTCCTCGTCGTGGGCCCGCCACCTGAACGCCCTCCCGGTGGGCTACGCCCGCAAGTCCCCGACCGCGGACGAGCCGGCACCGGCCCGGCCCGTCCGGCC
>NZ_JBHWBW010000136.1:0-17368 GCF_042735675.1 Kitasatospora sp. NPDC059571 | reverse complement strand
CGGTCGCCCCCGGCTGTTTTAGCCGGCCCGGGGGGTTTAGGCCCGCTTTGTTGTTATCTATACACCGTTCGGGGTTTCGGGGGGGGGGGGGGGGGGGGCCGGGGGTTCCGCCCCCGGCACGGGAGAGAGGGGCACCTACCGGTGTCGTACCCGGCGGGTGCCCCTCACCCTTGGTACGTCAGGCCTGCTCGGCCTCGGCGGCCGGAGCCTCGGCAGCGGGGGCCTCGGCAGCGGGGGCCTCGGCGGCCGGAGCCTCGTCGGCGGCGGGGGCCTCGGCGGCCTTCTGGCCCTCGAGGATGTCCTTCTCCCAGTCGGCCAGCGGCTGGTCGGCACCCGGCTCGGCCTTGGCGTCGCCCTTGGCGACACCGGCGCGGGCCTTCAGGCCCTCGGCGACGGCGTCGGCGATCACGCGGGTCAGCAGGGTGACGGAGCGGATCGCGTCGTCGTTGCCCGGGATCTTGTAGTCGACCTCGTCGGGGTCGCAGTTGGTGTCGAGGATGGCGACGACCGGGATGTTGAGCTTCCGGGCCTCGCCGACCGCGATGTGCTCCTTCTTGGTGTCCACGATCCACACGGCGCTGGGAACGCGCTGCATGTCGCGGATACCGCCGAGGGTCTTCTCCAGCTTGTCGTACTCACGCTGGAGGACCAGGAGCTCCTTCTTGGTGAGGCCGGAGCCGGCCACATCCGTGAAGTCGATCTCGCTGAGCTCCTTGAGGCGCTGCAGACGCTTGTAGACGGTCGAGAAGTTGGTCAGCATGCCGCCGAGCCAGCGCTGGTTCACGTAGGGCATGCCCACGCGGGTGGCCTGCTCGGCGATGGCCTCCTGGGCCTGCTTCTTGGTGCCGACGAAGAGAATGCTGCCGCCGTGGGCAACGGTCTCCTTGACGAACTCGAAGGCGCGGTCGATGTAGTTCAGCGACTGCAGGAGGTCGATGATGTAGATGCCGTTGCGCTCCGTGAAGATGAAGCGCTACATCTTCGGGTTCCAACGACGGGTCTGGTGACCGAAGTGGACGCCGCTCTCCAGCAGCTCCCGCATCGTGACGACGGCCATGGCCGCACTCCTCAGTTGTTCGCCCGGCGCGCCGCTCCGTGCGGACGGGGTGCCGGGACTCTCGGTTGTCTCCGTGTCGGCCGGGTGGCCGTCACGCCTGACGCCCCGGGCGTGCCAAGCCGCCTCGCCTGGGCGGCAGCGGGGCCGCGGCAGGCTCGGCGGACCGAGCGGCACTCGCACCGGGGAGACCCGACCGGCCACCCTCTCGGGGGCGGTCGTTCCACCAGTGGCGGGGCGTGCGAAGTCGACCCGGTGGACCGGGTCGCGTGTGAAGTGTACGGGAAGCGCCGCACGACGGGCGACTCCGCCGGATTCGGACGGTCGGACGGGGCCCGGACCGGGGCGCCCACCCGGCTACGGTGCGGTCGGCCGTTGCCCTGCTCCGGTCCGCACGCCGGTCCGCACGCCGGGGCGCCCACCGCCTCCGACCGGCCGGGTCGGGCACGGCGCCGACGGTCGGATGAATTCAACCGCCGGTGGTCCGGAGTTCATCCCGTACGAACCGGTGTTCACAGGATCCGGGCCGACGTTCATCCGACCGGGTGACCCGAGTTGTCCACAGGCCGGGTTTGTCCACAGGGGTCGGGGAGGTCACGGCAGCGGGGACGACCGTCGGCCAACCTCCTGCCATGACCGCTCCCCCGACTGCTGCTCCGGCTGCTCCTCCGGCTGCCGCCTTGTTCGCTCCGCCGGACGCGACTCACGCCCCGTCGTTCTCCCCGCCCTGGCCGCCCAGACCGGATGTCCGGCACCAGGTCATCCTGATCACCCTGCTGCTCGTGAGTGTGCTGGCATCGGCGCTCCAACCGCTGAGGGCCGGGGCCGCCGGCCTCGCTGCCGCTGTCTCCGTTGCCACTCCTGCGGCGGCTTTGGTTGCTGCCTCTTCCGCGGTCCCTGTCGCATCACTGCACGGGGGAGATCGGGACGGCGGTCAGGCAGGCGTCCGGACAGGCGGGCGCGTGTGGCCCGTCGGCGGGCCGAGCGGACTGCTGCGCGGCTTCGATGCGCCGGCCGTGCGATGGGCGGCCGGACACCGGGGCGTCGACCTCCGGGCCGCCGTCGGATCACCGGTGCGATCGGCCGCCCCGGGTGTGGTCTCGTTCTCCGGCACGGTCGCGGGCCGACCCGTGGTGACGGTGACCCACCCGGGCTCGGGCAACCCTCCGCTGCGCACCACCTACCTCCCGGTCGACGGCACGGTGCCTCCGGGCACGGCCGTGGCGGCCGGCGACGTGATCGGAACACTGGCGGTCGGCAGTGGCTCCGACACGAGCGCCGGCCCGGGACACTGCCCGACGGAATGCCTGCACTGGGGACTGCTCCGAGGCGCCCGGTACATCGACCCGCTGGCCCTGCTCGGGTCGGGCCGGGCCCGACTGCTCCCGCTCGACGGGACTGCGGGGGTCGAGGTGGGCGGTCGCTCCTCGTCCGGCTCGTCGTCCGACGCGAAGACGGTGGCGGCGGCCGGCGCTCGCGAGCACGTGCGCGCCCCCCGCCCGAACCGGCCTCGGCCTACGTCCCGATCGACCGACGGTGCGTCGGGCCGGCATCGGAGCCCGGCCCGGCTCGGCCCGCAGGGCCCGGCGAGGATCGCTGGCCCTGCGTGCGCAGGATGCGGGCGGCATACGTGGTCGGTGATCGGCGCGGATCGTCCGGATCGCCCGGACACGCAGTCGGACGGCTGTGCGCTACGCCCCGACCCCCGGGCCTGTCGGTACGAGCCCGCGCATGGCCAGCGCCACGGCGGCGTCCGCGATCACGCCTGCGTCCTCGGGTCCGGACCGCTCGGCCTGCCGGGCCGCCGCCTCGACGGCACCCTGCAGCAGAGCGGCGGCCAGCCTCGGACGCTCGTGGCCGAGCTCCGTCAGCGTTTCCATCAGGAGGGACACGAGGCTGCCGTGTGCCGATCGGATCCGCTCCCGCGCGGCAGCGTCCAGTTCCAGTTCGGAGATGGCCGCGACCGCCCGGTGCCGGGGGTCGGCCGCCAGCAGCAGCTGGCCGCGTACATACGCCTCGATGCGCTCACCGGCGCTGCCGCAGGCCGCCATGCCGGCTTCGATCTCGGCCGCCCAGAGCGGGAGATCGACCGCACAGAGCTCCTCGACGACCGCGGCCCGGGAGCGGAAGTACTCGTAGACGGACGAGCGCGCCAGACCCGTCCGGGCAGCCAACGCGGAGAAGGTGAGCGCGTCCCGGCCGCCGTCCGCCAGGAGTTCGCGGGCAGCGTCGAGCAGTGCTGCCCGCTGCAGTTGGCGATGCTCGGCCACCGTGGCCGCTCGGATCTTCGGCACGGCCCTACTCTACGGAGCCTCACACCCGCTTCGACCCGCGCCACCCGATCGGAGCAGCGCGCGCCCGGACCTCAGCGGACGTCGGAGAGCTTCGCCCGCAGCTGGAGAACCGATTTGGTGTGGATCTGGCTGACCCGACTCTCCGTCACCCCGAGGACCTGCCCGATCTCGGCGAGTGTGAGCCCCTCGTAGTAGTACAGCGTCACCACGGTCTTCTCCCGCTCCGGCAGCGTGTTGATCGCCGTGGCGAGCAGTCGGCGGACCTCGCGACCTTCGGCGATCTCGACCGGGTTGTCCGCGCCCGTGTCCTCAAGGGTGTCGATGAGGGTGAGCGTGTCACCACTGTCCCCGACGGAGTGGATCAGCTCGTCCAGGGCGACGACGTTGGCGAGTGACAGCTGGGAGAAAATCCCCCGGAGGTCATCCAGCGAGATGCCCATCTCGGCCGCCACCTCGGGCTCGTGCGGCGTACGGCGCAGCCTCGCCTCCAGCGTGGCGTACGTCCGTTCCACAGCCTTGGCCTTCTGCCGCACCGACCGGGGGATCCAGTCGAGCGCGCGCAGCTCGTCGATGATCGCTCCGCGGATCCGGCTGATCGCATAGGTCTCGAACTTGATCGAGCGGTCGATGTCGAACTTCTCGATTGCGTCGATCAACCCGAACACGCCGGAGGACACGAAGTCCGCCTGCTCCACGTTGGCCGGCAGGCCGACGCCGACCCGACCCGCGACGTACTTCACCAGTGGCGAGTAGTGCAGGATCAGCTGCTCCCGCAGCCTCGCGTCACCGGATTCCTTGTAGGAGCGCCAGAGCGTCTCCAGAGCGCTGCGCTCGGGTGAGGTGGGGCGATCGGCCTGGCGGTGCGGGCCGCGAGCCGCGGTGCCGTCGGGCAGGGCCGCGGGAGGACTCGGGCTCGCCCCGGGACCGGGGCCAGGACTCGGGCTCGGACTCGGACTCGGACTGGGGCCGGGCACGCGGGTTGGCGTTGGTGCGGGCGCTGCATCGGTTCTGAGGCCTTGGTCCGAACCGGGACGCCCTGGCGGCGCCTCACGACCCGGCTGTGTGCCGGCCTCGTCCTGCCTGGTGGTCGGCTGATCGTCCGTCCGGATGCTGTCAGGTACTCGCTCGTGTCCGCGATCGACCTGTTCGGTGGACCCGCCGGTGCCGGATCCTGTGGCCTTGCGGCCCGGGAACGGTACGAGCACCGAGGGCGATTGAGGCACGTGTGTTGTCGGGCCGGACGATGCACCGTGCCGGTGCCGGTCGGAGTCATCGGCCGTGGCCGACCGGACGTGACTCGGTTGCCCGGTGTCCGACCCGATCGAGCCCGTCTCCGCGTTGGGCGTCGACGCACCGGGTCTGGGTGGGCTCGCGACCGGCATGCCCGGCCTGGACGTGCTCGACCGCGGAGCACTCGGCCGGGGAGCGCCCGGCCGAACCGGTAGACCGGACGGGCCGAGCGGCCTCGTCGAGGTGCCCGCCCTGCCGTCCTGGCCCGGCCGGGCCGGGCCGACGGGACTGGCCGGCGGCCGCGCGCCTGGCCCCGGGATCCCGGTGTCGTGAGCGTCGCACCGCCCCTCGGAAGGTCGACCCGCGTGGCTGTGGGTCGGTTCGACCTCCCGGCCGCGACTGTCCGCGGCCGTCGTCCTTCCGGCGGTGCAGCCCTCGTGGTCTGCGTCCGCCGCCGACTGCCGGTGGGGCGAGGATGCCTCCGGCGGTACCTGCGGCATCGCCGGGTGCGCGCCCGGTGACGGGCGGAGCTGGGGCGGTGCCGTCTGCGGCAGGACCTCGCCCCTGCCGTCCTGCTGACTGCGCGGCACTCGGCGTGCCGCAAGCCCGGTGGGCTCCAGCCCGGTCTGCGTCATCGGGGGGCTGTCCGCTGCGGGACGGGCCTCCGCCCCCACCCGTCCCGCGGACCGGGCGTCACCGGTCACCCTGTGTCCCGGAATGTTTGTGGGCATGCGTTGGTCTGCGCCGTTCTGCCGAGTCATGTGCTGATAGGGAAGCCACAAGGGAGCGTAGCGTGACCACGTCGCTGCAGTGTGCTACCGCCACTCGGTCGTCCCTCGATCCGGTGGCGTGCCCGGCGCGTCGGCGCGGAACGCGCCGGGCGAGAATCAGCGCCCGGTGGCGCGATCGCGGATCATCGTCGCCGCACCAACCGCCAATGGGCACCGATGCGTTCGATATAGCCGAGCGCGGCAAGCTCGTACAGCCGTTGGAGGGCGGCATCGGTCGCCACGCCCGACTCGCGGGCCACCCGCTCGAGTGGCGCACCGTCCGCTCCCCCGGGTACGGCCTCGAGTACGCGGGCCACCGCCGGCTCCAACAAGTCCCGCGGCAGGACGGGACCTGTTCGGACGGGCGCGAGGTCATCGCCGATGGCGCCGATCAGCTCGGCAATCTCGGCCGCGTCCGTGACGAGGCCGGCCGCTCCGCTCCGGATGAGTGCGTGCACCCCCGCTGACAGCTCGGATGTGACCGGCCCGGCTACTCCCATCGTGTGACGGTTCAGGTCCCGGGCACGTCTGGCCGTGCTCAGCGCGCCACTACGGAGCGCTGCCTCCACGACGACGGTGCCTCGGGTGAGGGCCGCTATCACCCGGTTGCGGAGCACGAAGCGGAAGCGGTTCGGATGGGTGCCGGGCGGGAGCTCGCTGACGAGCAGTCCCTGTTCGGAGATCCTCCGGATGAGCTCGGCGTTGCCCGGCGGATAGGCCAGGTCCACCCCGCAGGCCAGGACGCCGACGGTGGCGCCGCCGACGGCGAGGGCGCCGCGGTGCGCGGCCGCGTCGATCCCGTAGGCCGCTCCCGAGACCACGACCCAGCCACGCTCGGCGAGCTGGGAGGCGAGCTCGCCGGCCACGTGTGCGCCGTAGGACGTACAGGCGCGGGCTCCGACCATGGCGACCGAGCGGAGGGCCAACAGGCGCAGGGAGCCGGTGCCGCGCACCCAGAGCCCGACCGGCCGGCCGTCGCCGAGGTCGTCCAGCTGGCTCGGCCACTCGGGATCGCCGGGGATGACGAAGCGGCCTCCACCCCCGCGGATGCTGTCGAGGTCCGCCGTGGGATCGGTGCCGGCAAGCCGTGTGCGGTAGTCACCCACCCGGTCGGGATCGAGGCCGAGCGGGCCGAGGGCCAGGCGGCCGCGGATTGCGTCGACGACGGTGATGGCACCGTGCCTGGCGAGCCACCGGCCCATGACGGCATCGCCGGGTTCGATCAGCCGCGTCAGGGCCGCCCTCGCCAAGCGTTCGCGCTCGGCGAGCGGGGGTCGGCCTTCGGTCCGGGACGGCGGCGGATCCGGCTGCGGCTGTGGCTGCGGCTGCGGCTCCGCCGGTTCGGGCCCCGGGTGGTCGGGTCGCGGCCGCTCTGGCCTCTGCGGTGTGGAACGGGGTCGAGCAGATCGCGGAGTCCCCGAATGGCGCGGTGCTCCGGTCAGCTCGGCTGGCCCGCGCTCGCCGGGCCCGCGCTCGATGAGGCCGCACGGGGTTGGTTCGATGGTCGTGACAGGTTCCATGAGGGTCTCCTCAGCAACTGGGCAGAGAGGTGGGCGGCACGCCTGCGGGCGTGCCCACACACCCGTAGCGGGCGGAAAGGACTTCCCAGGGCTGCTCAGTGCTCGCCGCCGAGGTCGGCGTCCAGATCCGCGCAGGCCCGTGATGTCGGCCGATCCAGCAGTGCGGGCCCTCGCTGGACGCCGGTGCGCAGCGCCAGGCCGGTGAGCACATCCGATCGGCCCGGCCGGTCGCGGCCTGCGAGGTCGGCGATCGTCCAGGACACCCGGAGTACGCGGTCCAGCCCCCGGGCGGTCAGCAGCCCGCGTTCGAGGTCGCGCTCGGCGTCCACGAGGGCGCCAGGGGCCAGTTGCCATCGGGTCCGGAGTTCGTGGCCGGGGACTTCGGCGTTGGTACGCCACGGAGTGTCGGAAAGGCGGGCGGCCGCCCGTTCGCGCGCGACTCTGACTCGGGCAGCAACGGTGGCCGTGCTCTCCGCTGTGCTGTCGCGCGTCATCAGTTCGGCCCTGGTCACCGAGGACACCTGGACCTGAAGGTCCACACGGTCCAGGAGCGGTCCGGACAGCCGTGCCTGGTAGCGGTTGACCATCGTCGGCGTGCACTCGCAGCCTTCACCGCGCATCGAGTGGCGACCGCACGGGCACGGGTTCGCCGCGAGGCAGAGCAGGAAGCGGGCCGGCAGTCGCATCGATCCTGCCGAGCGGGCGATCATCACCTCGCCCGACTCCAGTGGCTGGCGCAGCGCATCCAGCACCCGCACCGGAAACTCCGGTGCCTCGTCGAGGAAGAGGACTCCGCGGTGCGCGAGGGACACGGCGCCCGGACGGGGCAGGCCGCTGCCGCCGCCCACGATGGCGGGCATCGTGGTGGAGTGGTGCGGGGCGCAGTAGGGCGGGCTGTCGATCAGTGGTCGGCCCGGGGGCAGCAGGCCGGCGACCGAGTGGACAGCGGTGACTTCCAGGGCCTCCGTCTCTGTGAGTGGTGGCAGCAGGGCCGGCAGTCGCTCGGCGAGCATGGTCTTGCCGGCGCCCGGTGGCCCTTTCAGGTAGAGGTGGTGGCCCCCTGCGGCTGCGATCTCCAGGGCACGGCGGGCCTCGTACTGCCCGGCGACGTCGGCGAGGTCCGGTCTGATGAGGGAGTCGGTGGCCCTGTTGCGGACACCGGCTCCGGGGAGCAGCAGACCGGCCAGCAAGGGGTCCGGCTGCCCCGCCATGATGTCGGGTTCCTCCTCGGGCTCGGGAGCGCCGGTGAGCAGTGCGATGAGCTGCCGGAGGCTGCGTACGCCCATGACGGAGACACCCGGCACGAGCGCCGCCTCCGCCGCGGTCTGTTCGGCCACCACGACCTGTCGGTAGCCGGAGTCGGCGGCGGCCAGGACGGACGGGAGCACGCCTCGCACGGGTCTGACCCTGCCGTCGAGACCGAGCTCTCCGATGATCAGCAGGCCTGCGATCGCCGCGGGATCCAGCCTGTCGGCCGCGGCCAGCACCGCGCACGCGACGGCAAGGTCGAATCCGCTGCCGCTCTTCGGGACGGATGCCGGGCTCAGGCCTACGGTGAGCTTGCGCTGCGGCCAGCTCTCGCCGCTGTTGACGACCGCCGCGCGAACGCGGTCCCGGGCCTCGGTCAGCGCCTTGTCGGGGAGGCCGACCAGCGTGAACGCTGGGACGCCTGGTTCGAGGTCGGCCTGGACTTCGACGACGACGCCGTCGACCCCGATGAGCGCGACCGAGCAGGTACGGGCGAAGGGCATGTCACACCGCCCCGCGGACGTGCTCGACGAGTGCGGCGCCCTTGCAGCGGTTGACCACGGCGATCAGGTCGATGCGGACTCCGCCGGGTGGCGGTGGCGTCGGCCTGTCGGCGCCCTCGGTGTCGGGGAGGAGGCCGGTGACACGGCTGGCGAGCCGTGCGAAGTGGACCGGCCAGCGCTCGCTCAGCCAGCGTTCCGCGAGTCGGCGCAGCCGATCGGCCTTTGTGCGGTCGATGCCCTCCGCCGGGTGCTGGAAGGCCCGCTCCGAACGCGTCTTGACCTCGCAGACGGCCAGTGTCTCGCCGTCGAGCGCGACGATGTCGATCTCACCGTCCGAGCATCGCCAGTTCCGTTCGAGGATCCGAAGGCCGTCGTATGCGAGGCGCCGAGCGGCCACCTCCTCGCCGTAGCGACCGAGACCGAGGTTCGGGTTCTGCGGCGTGGGCGGGGCAGGTGCCCGACCGGCCGCGCCACCGGTGCGGGGGCGCCCGCTCTCCGCACCTCGGGACCGGCCGGTCCGGCTCGCCGCTCCGACCAGCGGAACCGATCCCCCAGACGGTGCCGGCGCCTCGGCAGGGGATTTCGACGCCGGCGCTGCTCCGGCCGTTCCGTCGGCGACCTTCGGCTTGGTCACGCCCCGCGGCCTGGCCCCGGCCGTGGCGCTTGCCGTGGTCGCGACTGCGGGCGTTGCCATGATCAAGGCCGTAGCCGTCGTCGTGGTGCCTGCCGCAGCCGGATCCTCGGCGGTCGCCAGCGCCCTGGCCCTGGTCGATGCCTTGTTCCTGGTCGGGGCCTTCACCGTCATCGGCAGCGGCTCACTGCACGGGGCGGGTTTCTTGATCCGGCCGGTGCCGGTCCTCGTTCGCGTACGTGCGGCAGACGTGGGTCCCGCGTCGTTCGTGGGGTGGTCACTGCGGCCCGTGCTGCGGCCGCCGTCGTTACCGCGTTCGTCCTGTCCGCGGTGTTCCTGTGGGTTCTGCACGGCTTCACCTCCGTGACGTGGAGGTTGCCGGATGGGTAAACGACAGACGGGCGATCTCTCGCAGCCTGTGGATAACCCGGCCCTGTGGATAACCGAGGTCCCCCTCAGGAGTGGCTGATGCCGGACGCGCTGGACAACGCCGACCGGCCCGTCGGATGCTCGGTGCCCGGACGCGGTTTCGATCAGTTGCCGAAGGAAGCGTCGTCGGAGGGCAGTTCGAGGTCGCTCTTCGCCAGCTCTTCGATGTTCACGTCCTTGAAGGTCAGCACCCTCACCTTGCGGACGAACCGCGCAGGCCGGTACATGTCCCAGACCCAGGCATCCGCCATCGTCACCTCGAAGAAGACCTCGCCCTGAACCGAGTGCACCTGCAACTCGTAGTCGTTCGTCAAATAGAAGCGTCGCTCGGTCTCGATGACGTACTTGAAGAGCCCGACGACATCCCGGTACTCCCGGTAGAGCTTGAGCTCCATCTCGGTCTCGTACTTCTCGAGGTCTTCGGCACTCATCCAGGTGTCCCCTCACTCGTCACGTCCACCCCATTGTGGACCACTGCAACCACCGTCAGAGCCCCACCGGCGGGACTGGCGGGCCCGCGGTGATCAGCCGTTCGAGCAGTTCGGGCAGCTCGCCCGGATAGACCGTCTCCGCGGTCTCCCTCAGTTCGGCCGCCGTCCACCAGCGAGCCTCCAAGATCCGGGCGTGCTCGTCCGCGTCGCCGCCGACGGCCAGGCGGACGTCCGTCCGATCGGTCCTGGCCAGGTAGTACCGCTGTTCCTGTTCGTACCGCTGTCCCTGGAAGGAGAACGTCACCGTGCCGAACGCCACCAAAGGCCCCAGTTCCACTCCGGTGAGCCCCACCTCCTCGGTGAGCTCGCGCCGCGCTGCGGACTCGTCCGTCTCGCCGGATTCCAGCCCGCCGCCCGGCGTGATCCACCAGCTGACGTCGGGGACGGCCGGATCCAGACCGTGCAGCAGCAGGATGCGGCCGTCACGGTCGAGCAGCAGGACGCGGACCGCACGTCGGCGCCGGACCTCCACCGCAGCCACCTCCGCCGATCGCCTGCTTCTCATCCGTCCCGCCGGCCGGACCGGGTCAGGCCCGCCGCCGCCGCGCGAGGCGCTGCACGAGCGTGGCCACCCAGCCCATGAGGGCGGCGATCAGGACGAGTGCTGCCCCACCCACGGCGGCGTACCCTGCCGGCGCCAGCAGCCCCGGGCGGGTCGCGGCCGGTCCCTTGAGGCTGTCGAACGCGGCGGTGCGGGCCAGCAGCGACGCGCGGGACGACGGCCAGGCGATCGCCTCGACCTTCGCGACCACGTCGGTGGCGGCCACCGTTCCGCTGGCGACGTCCAGGTGGCTGCGCGAGTCGAGCGAGTTGAGCCGCGAGTCTCCGAGCAGGAACAGACGGCCCTCGGGCACGGTGACGCTGAAGGCCGCACCGACACCCTTACCGGCATCGGAGTACGTCTCATCGATCACGGTGCCGTTCACCGAGATGCGCCCGGCAGGGTCGGACGCCACGGTGTCACCACCGACGCCGACGACCCGCTTCACCATCGTCGCGCCGCCCCAGGCCTGCTCGCTGAAGACCACGACGTCGCCGCGCCCGACGGAGCCGCCGCCGACCTTGCGGGCCAGCAGGGTGTCACCGGGCTCGACGGTGGGCGACATGGAGGTGGTGGGCACCCGGTACGGGCGGTAGTCCAGTGCGATCAGCCCGAAACCGCCGACCAGCATCGCGAAGCCGACGGCGATGGCCAGGCCCTGGAGCACCGAGGCGACGCGCCGGCGACGCCGGACCGGGGTCGGACTCGCTGCCGCGCGCTCCGTGACACTGCTCATGGCACTCGAACCTTCCTCGTCGGCCCTCGGCCGGTCGGACTGCGCCTGAGATACGCGCGTTGTCACAGCAGCCGCGAACCCGACAGGCCGCGGCACGTGCGAGCAGATTACTCGCCGGTACCGCGGCCTGCGCAAGAGTCGGCCACTGATCAACAACCGACCGCACGGTCGGCGCACCCGGTCAGCGGCGGCGACGCAGCCACCACACGGCCGGCACGGCAGCCGCCGCTCCCGCGAGCGGCGGGACCACCGGGGCCGCCGCTGCGGCGAGGCCCTTCTGGTCGAAGGTGTCCGGCACGGGCAGGGTCGCCCAGTCCCCGATCGGCCAGGCAACGACGAAGGCGCGGCCGACCACGTTCCCGACCGGCACCGAGCCCCCACCGGGCTGGTCCTGGTGGTACCGGGAGTCGAGCGAGTCACCGCGGTGGTCACCCATGACCCAGATGCCCCCCTTCGGCACCTTGACCGGCCCGAAGGGCTTCTCACCGCAGGGGGTGTTGCCGGGGTAGATGTACGGCTCGTTCAACGCGATGCCGTTCACCTTCACAGGCCCGCTGCCCTGGCACTCGACCGTGTCGCCACCCACCGCGATGACCCGCTTGATCAGGTCCTTCTCGTTGGAGGAGGGCATCAGGCCGATGAAGCTGAACACGTTCTGGATGCCTCGGACGAACGCGCTGTTGCTCTGCTGCGTCGGCTCGTCGTTCAGCCAGCCACCCGGGTCGTGGAACACCACGACCTCCCCGCGCTGCGGCTCGGCGCCGAACCAGGGAGTGAGCTTGTCGACGAGGACGCGGTCCCCGATCTTGAGGGTGTTCTCCATCGAACCGGACGGGATCGAGAACGCCTGCACGAAGAAGGTCTTGATCACCAGCGCCAGGATCAGCGCGATGCCGACCAGGATCGGCAGTTCCTTCCAGAACGAGCGCTGCTTCTGGGGACGCGATCTGCGATCTCCCGAGCCATCGTCGCCTGTCACGGCGTCCCGCTCGGCGACTTCACCCACTGTGCCCTCCGAGTCGTCCGGGGTGCCGGCTGAGCCGCCGTCCGCCGCTGCTGCTCCCGCTGCGCCGGAATCGGCAGCCTGTGCGGACTGGGCCGACCGGACCGCGCGACCACCCGTGCCCTCGGGCTCCGGGGCACCCGAGCGGGCACCGATCACCAGATCCCCCACGACATCTCCTCCCTGCTGTGCGGACGCCCATGCGCCCGCGCTCACCAGTGCCGCACAGCGGGCACTACGCTCCGTAACCGACCGTCGACCCGCCTCAGACCTGCCCGCCAGGGGCCCGTCTGACACCGGTGGCGACGGCCCGGAAACCCGGGAAGGTCACCGAACCGTGCACCGAGTAGTCCAGCACCTCTCTATCACTCCCGCTCGACCTGCCCGTGCTCCCACACGGCAGATCAGGGCATCAGCCGGACCGACGCGTGCGCCGGCGCCCGGCTGGTCCCAACCGCGCAACGAGCGGAAGGGCGCCCAACACACCCATAACGAGCGAGGGTTCCGCAGGATCCGGCTCGATCCCGGTGAATCCACCAGGCGTTTGGCCCGAACTACCGACGGTACTCCTGGGAGCCGTGACCGGGAGCGCAACAGCAGGGGCTGCGGCACCCGAGGCGGCTGCCGAGTGCTGCGGGAGCGAGGAGAGCGAGTCCGGAACTTCGAGTCGGCCCAGTCGCTGCAGCGGCCACGCGATAACGAACGCGCGGCCTACGACGTTCCCGACGGGTATCGTGCCGCCCCCGGGATTGGCCATGTGGGACCGGGAGTCGGCCGAGAGGTCACGGTGGTCGCCCATCACCCAGAGCCGCCCGGCCGGGACAGTGATCTTGAACGGCTGGCGGGATGGCACGTTGCCCGGCGCCAGGTACGTCTCGTCGACCGGCGTGCCGTTGACGCTCAGCCGGCCCTTGGCGTCGCAGCACTCGACGGTGTCCCCGCCCACGCCGATCACGCGCTTGATCAGGTCGTGCTCGTTGTCGGACGGAAGAAGACCGACCGAGGAGAACACCTGCTTGACCTGGCGCAGCACGGGCCCGTCCGTGGAGACGGTCCGGTCGTTCTCCAGCCAGCCGCCCGGGTCACGGAACACCACGACCTCGCCCCGGCTGGGCTGGTTGCCGAACCACGGGGTGAGCTTGTCGACGAGCACCCGGTCGCCGATCTGGATGGTCTGCTCCATAGAGCCCGACGGAATGACGAACACCTGGACGAAGAACGTCTTCAGCACCAGCGCGATCACCAGCGCCACGATCACGACCAGCGGCAGCTCACGAAGGAGCGAACGCCGCCGCTTCCGGGCAGCCCGCCTGGCCGTCCTCCGCCGCTCGGCGCGGCCCCGAAGCGCGGCACCCGGCCGCCCGTCGGGTTCTCCGGGGCGGGTCGCAACCGATGTCGCGCCCGCAGATCGCCCCTTACCCCTGGTCCCCATGGTCACCAGTCCCCCCAATAGCGGCGAAAACCCTCGGCCGGGCCAGGGACGCCCAGCGGCCGAACGGGAACACCACCCACTGCGCGCGCCCGATCACCCGGGACTCCGGCACGAAGCCGCCCCCGGGCTCCCCCAGGTGGTCCCGCGAGTCGCTGGAGTCGCTCCGGTGGTCCCCCATCAGCCACAGCCGTCCGGCCGGCACCAGTACGTCGAACGGGACCTGGGACGGTGCGTCACCGGGAGCCAGATAGCCGGTCTCGTCCAACGGCTTCCCGTTGACCCGGATCCTGCCGTCGGAGCCGCAGCAGGTCACCCTGTCCCCGCCCACACCGATCACGCGCTTCACGTAGACCGAATCGCCGCCCGAGTCGAGCCCCACCCGCTCCAGCAGCCGGCTGACACCCGACGGCTCCGCGGCGTACGGGAGAAAGGAGCCGGTGCCGTCGAAGACCACCACGTCGCCCCGCTGGACATGGCCGCCGAAGGCATAGGCGAGCTCATTGACCACCAGTCGGTCGCCGGGCCGGAGCGTGTTCTCCATGGAGGCGGAAGGTACGGCGAACGGTCTCGCGACGAAGGCGTTCACGATCAGCAGGGCAAGCAGGCACACTCCACCCACCAGGAGGAGATCACGCGTCCAACCACCACCGGCCTGGCCACCGTCCGGCTCGGCCTGGCCGGCGACGCCGTCCGAGGCGGTCCCGCCGTCCCCGTCGGCGCTCCCGCTTCCGTTCCCGTCGGCGCTCCCGTTCCCCTCGGTGCCCCCGCTTCCGTTCCCGTCGGCGCTCCCGTTCCCGTTCCCGTTCCCGCCGACAGTGCCGTTCCCGCCGGTCGCAGCAGCCGGCCCCGCTTCGGCGACCGGATTCCCGGCCGACCCGGAAACGACCACGGACCGCGCCGGCGACTCGGCACCCGAGGGTGCGGTCTCTCCGACGCGGTCCGTGGAAGGTTCGTGCGTGGTCATCGGGCAGAGCTTATCCCCACGCCCTTAAGGCCTAGACCTCAAGGGCACCAAGGATCTGCGGGGATTCGATGCCCGGCGACCGCGAGTCCACAGGATCCCGGCGAACCGGGACAGGGACTCAGTTGTCGCGCTTCTCCTTGATCTTCGCGGCCTTGCCGCGCAGGTCACGGAGGTAGTACAGCTTGGCGCGGCGAACGGCACCGCGGGTCACGACCTCGATCTTCTCGACGACCGGGGTGTGCACCGGGAAGGTGCGCTCGACGCCGACGTTGAAGCTGACCTTGCGGACGGTGAAGGTCTCACCGATGCCGGAGCCCTGGCGACGGATGACGACGCCCTGGAAGACCTGGACGCGGGAGCGGTTGCCTTCGATGACGCGGACGTGCACCTTGAGGGTGTCACCCGGGCGGAAGGACGGGACGTCGGTACGCAGCGAGGCCGCGTCGACAGCAGCGAGCTTGTTGCTCATGTTGCTCTCCATCGCAGGCGCCACAGGCCGCCCACGGAAGTTCGTGAGAAGGATGGTTGCTGTGGGCCGCATCGGCCGACGGCAAGCCCCCTGCGGCGGGCCGGCCGGTCCACGTGGCGGCCCCGGAGGGACGCCCAGCGACAGACAGCAGTCGCCTATTGTTCCACAGCTTCGGCCGAGGTCCGAAATCGGCCGAGCCCCTCGTCCCAGATCAGCCCGAGGAGGTTCAGTGCCTCGCGCTCCTTCTTGTCGAAGGAGCCGAGCTGCCAGCGCTCCACCAGATCGGGGCGGTTGGCCAGGGTACGGGCGAACGCCTGCTCGCGCCGCCAGCGCGCGATCTTGCCGTGGTGGCCGCTGAGCAGTACCTCGGGCACCTCACGACCGCGCCACTCGGCGGGCTTGGTGTAGACGGGGCCCTCCAGCAGATCCTCCATGGCACCGGGCGCGAAGGAGTCGTCCCGGTGGGACTCGGCGTTCCCGAGGACACCGGGGAGGAGCCGGGCGATGGCCTCGACCATCACCAGCACTGCGACCTCCCCACCCGCGAGGACGTAGTCGCCGATCGAGGCCTCGACGACCGGCATCCGGGTCGCCGCCTCCTCGATGACACGGCGATCGATGCCCTCGTACCGGGCGGGAGCGAACGCGAGCCAGGAACGGCCGGCGAGTTCCTGGGCGAGCTCCTGGGTGAAGGGACGCCCGCTGGGCGTGGGGACGACCAGGGTCGGCACCTCGCCCGCCGGCCCCTGGGCGAGGACGGCGTCCAGAGCGGCCCCCCACGGTTCGGGCTTCATGACCATCCCGGGTCCGCCGCCGTACGGGGTGTCGTCCACCGTCCGGTGCACGTCGGTGGTCCAGCCGCGCAAGTCGTGCAGGTGGACGTCGAGCTGGCCGCGGGCGCGGGCCTTGCCGACCAGGGAGACATTGAGGGGCTCGAGGTACTCGGGGAAGATCGTGACGACGTCGATCCGCATCTCACTCACGCGCGGTCGCCCTCCACCGGACCATCGGTCCCGTCCTCGGCCTCGCCACTGACCTCGGCGATCTCCGAGGTCTCCGAGGTCTCCGCGCTCTCGGCGGTCCCATCGGCCCCAACGGTCTCGTCGGCCTCGCCCCCCTCCTCGGCCTCGTCGGCGAGCGGCTCGATCAGGCCGGGCGGCGGGGTGATGACGGCGCGCTGGTTCTCCAGGTCGATGGTGGGCACGATCTGCTCGACGAACGGGACCAGCACCTCGCTGCCATCGGGCCGGGTCACGGTGAGGAGGTCCTGGTACGGGAGGTGGACGAGCTCGGTGAGCTCACCGATCAGCGTGCCGTCGGCCAGCACCACGTCGAGGCCGATCAGCTGGTGGTCGTAGTACTCATCCGGGTCCTCCGGGGTCTCGTCCGGGTCGACCTCGGCGATCAGGAAGGTACCGCGCAGCGCCTCGGCGTCGTTGCGGTCCTTGACGCCCTCGAAGCGGAGCAGTAGCCGACCGCTGTGCACGCGGCCGGATGCGACGGTGAGGGGCCCGACGGCCGCGGGGTCGGTGAGGAGGACAGCACCGGGGCCGAGCCGGAGTTCCGGCTCGTCGGTGCGGACCTCGACGCTGACGTCGCCCCTGATGCCGTGGGCGCGGCCGATCTTGCCGACGACGAGCTGCACGGTGATCGTTCTCCTGTGTTCCCGCGCCGGGCGGCGCTGTACCGAAGCCAAGGAAGTCTGTAGCAAGGATGGGTGCGGCAGGCGCGTCCGCGCGAACGGCACCCTGAATCGACACACCCGACACCCGACACCCGACACGCGACACCCGGCCGCGGCCAGGGCCGAGGTCCGGTGCCGAGCCCGCGCTCATACCAAGGTCAGGGCCGAGGGTCGAGGGCGGGTGCCGAGCCCGCACCCGGGCGGGGCCGGGACCGGGACCTACGGGCCCGCGCGCGCACCCGGGCCGGCGGCCGCGGCCACAGCGAGCTATGGGCAGGGGCCACGGGCCCGAAGCTCACGGCACAGGGTCGGAAAGCCGGAAGGGGGGGGGGGCGCGCTGGGGGGGGGGCGGGGGGGGGCGCCGGCTCG
>NZ_JBHWBW010000135.1:9668-17395 GCF_042735675.1 Kitasatospora sp. NPDC059571 | reverse complement strand
GGCCCGGCGGGGCTGACGCTCCGCCGGGCCCGCTGCGTGTGCGGTCAGTTGGTGAGGACGGTGACCTCGCCGATGCCGAGCTCGCGGACGTCGTCCGCGATCGCGGCGGCGTCGCCGACCAGCACGGTGACCAGGCGGTCCGGCGGGAAGGCGGCGACGACCGCCTCGGTGGCGGCCTCGGTGCCGAGCTCGGCGAGCCGCCGGTAGACCTCGGCCTGGTAGTCGTCGGGCAGGTGCTGCTCGACCTGGTCGGCCAGGGTGCCGGCGACCGAGCCCGCCGTCTCGTACTTGAGCGGGGCGACGCCGACCAGGAACTGGACGGCCTCCTCGCGCTCGGCGTCGGTCAGGCCCTCCGCGGCGAGGGTGCGCAGGATGGTCCAGGTGTCGGCGAGGGCGGGGCCGGTGGAGGCCGTGTCGACCGAGCCGCTGATCGCCAGCATGGCGCGCCCGGAGCCGTCGGCGGCGGAGCGCAGCGGCTGGGCGAAGGCGCGCACGCCGTAGGTGTAGCCCTTCTCCTCGCGCAGGACGCGGTCGAGGCGGGAGGTGAGGGTGCCGCCGAGGCAGTAGGTGCCGAGGATCTGGGCGGCCCAGGTGGGGTCGTGGCGGTCCGGTCCGACGCGGCCGATGAGGAGCTGGGTCTGGACGGAGCCGGGCCGGTCGACGATGACGACGCGGCCCTTGTCGTCGGCGCTCACCGGGGCGTGGGCACCGGCCTCGGCGGCAGTGCCCGTCCAGGTGCCGAGGGTGGCCTCCAGGAGGGCGGCGAGGTCGGTGCCGGCGAGGTCGCCGACGACCACGGCGGTGGTGGTGGCCGGACGCAGGTGGGCGTCGTAGAAGGCCTGGACGGCGGCCCGGTCGATGGTGCGGACGGTCTCCGCGGAGCCGCTGCGGGGGCGGCTGAGGCGGTCGGCCGGGTCGAACAGCGTGGCGTAGAGGGCCTTGGCCGCGCGGCGGGCGGGGTTGGCCTGCTCGTGGGTGATCTCGTCGAGCCGGTTGGCGACGAGGCGTTCGATCTCGCTCTCGGGCAGGGCGGGGGCGCGCAGGGCGTCCGCGAGCAGGGTGAGGCCGCGCTCCAGGCGGGAGGCGGGGACTTCGAGGGAGACCCGGATGGCGGGGTGGTCGGCGTGGGCGTCCAGGGTGGCGCCGGCGCGCTCGAGTTCGGCGGCGAACTGCTCGGCGGTGAGGGTGTCGGTGCCCTCGCTGAGGGCGCGGGCGAGGATGTTGGCGACGCCGTCGAGGCCGGCGGGCTCGGCGGCGAGGGGCGCGTCGAGCACCAGGTCGACGGCGACCAGCTGCTGGCCGGGCCGGTGGCAGTGCAGGACGGTGATGCCGTTGCCGAGGGTGAGCCGCTCGGGGGCGGGGAACGCCCACGGGGTCGGGGTGCCCCCGGCCGGCTGCGGGTGGAAGGTCATGGTGGACTCGGTGCTCATGCGGCCGTCTCCTCCTCGGGCTGGTCGTCGGCGTCGGGGGTGGTGGGCTCGTAGACGAGCACGGCCCGGTTGTCGGGCCGCAGGCGGGCGGCGGCGACGGCGCGGACCTCCTCCGCGGTGACGTCGAGGACCTTGGGCAGGGCGGAGTTGACGAGCGCCGGGTCGCCGAAGAGGACGGCGAAGCGGCAGAGTTCGTCGGCGCGGCCGGCCACCGTGGCGAGGCGGTCGAGCCATTCGCGCTCGATCTGGGCCTGGGCGCGCTCCAGTTCCTCGGGGGTGGGGCCGTCGGCGGCGAAGCGGGCGAGCTCCTCGTCGACGGCGGCCTCGATCTGCTCGACGGTGGCGTCGCCGGAGGTCTTGACGTCGAGCCAGCCGAGCGAGGGGGCGCCGGCCAGCCGGAGCAGGCCGAAGCCGGCGGTGACGGCGGTGCGGTCGCGGCGCACGAGGCGGTTGTAGAGCCGGCTGGACTCGCCGGAGCCGAGGATGGTGAGGGCGAGGTCGGCGGCGTCGGCCTCGCGGGTGCCGTCGTGCGGGAGGCGGTAGGCGGCCATCAGGGCGCGGGAGGGCACGTCCTCCTCGATGACCTCGCGGATCTCGCGGCCGACGGTGTCGGGCAGGGTGCCGTCCCGCGGCGGCTGCTTGCCGTTGTGGGCGGGGATGGTGCCGAAGTACTTCTCGACCCAGGCGAGGGTCTGCTCGGGGTCGAGGTCGCCGACGATGGAGAGCACCGCGTTGTTGGGCGCGTAGTAGGTACGGAAGAACGTGCGGGCGTCCTCCAGCGTGGCGGCGTCCAGATCGGCCATGGAGCCGATCGGAGTGTGGTGGTAGGGGTGGCCGTCCGGGTAGGACAGCGCGGTGAGCTTCTCGAACGCGGTGCCGTACGGGACGTTGTCGTAGCGCTGGCGGCGCTCGTTCTTGACGACGTCGCGCTGGTTCTCCATGGACGTCTCGTCGAGGGCGTGCAGCAGCGAGCCCATGCGGTCGGCCTCCAGCCAGAGGGCGAGCTCCAGCTGGTGGGCGGGCATGGTCTCGAAGTAGTTGGTGCGCTCGAAGCTGGTCGTGCCGTTGAGCGAGCCGCCCGCGCCCTGGACGAGCTCGAAGTGCCCGTTGTTGGAGACGTTCTTCGAGCCCTGGAACATCAGGTGCTCGAAGAGGTGGGCCAGGCCGGTGCGGCCCTTGACCTCGTGGCGGGAGCCCACGTCGTACCAGAGGCAGACGGCGGTGACCGGGGTCAGGTGGTCCTCGGAGAGCACCACGCGCAGGCCGTTGGCCAGGCGGTGCTCGGTGATGGCGAGGCCTCGCGAGGAGGCGGGGGCCGGATGGGCCATGCGCGGTGGGTCCTTCCCTGGTCGACGTCGGGCCGGGGCACGCTGCGTCGTGATCACCGACCGTGTGCCCCATTGTGGTGCAACGCACGGGAGGCCGTGTTGTGTCCGCGCCCGCCGCGCGTTCGCCAGGGGCGGAAGCGGCAGCCGTGCGCGGCGCTGTCGGCGGGAGGGTCCACAATGGGGGGCGCCGTGCCCGCGTACGGTACGAATCGGTTGTCCCAAGGATCGACGCAGTCCGACAGACGCAAGGGAGCCCCGCCGCGATGGCCCGCCGCAGTTCGCCCACCCCGCCGCCCGGTGACTACGAGGAGCGGATCCTCGACGTCGATGTCGTGGACGAGATGCAGGGTTCGTTCCTGGAGTACGCGTATTCGGTGATCTACTCCCGTGCGCTGCCCGACGCGCGGGACGGCCTGAAGCCGGTGCACCGCCGGATCCTGTACCAGGCCAATGAGATGGGCCTGCGGCCGGACCGCGGGCACGTGAAGTGCGCCCGCCTGGTCGGCGAGGTGATGGGCCGGCTGCACCCGCACGGCGACGCCTCGATCTACGACTCCGTGGTGCGTATGGCGCAGCCGTTCTCGATGCGGCTGCCGCTGATCGACGGGCACGGGAACTTCGGTTCGCTGGGCAACGACGACCCGCCGGCGGCGATGCGCTACACCGAGTCGCGGCTGACCTCGGCGTCGATGTCGATGGTGGAGTCGATCCACGAGGACACCGTGGACTTCGGCCCGAACTACGACGGCAGTGAGCAGGAGCCGCACGTCCTGCCCTCGGCCTTCCCGAACCTGCTGGTGAACGGCGCGTCGGGGATCGCGGTCGGCATGGCGACCAACATGCCGCCGCACAACCTGGCCGAGGTGGTCGCGGCGGCCCGGCACCTGATCAAGCACCCGGCGGCGGACCTGGACGCGCTGATGCGCTTCGTGCCGGGGCCGGACCTGCCGACCGGCGGCCGGATCGTGGGCCTGTCGGGCATCCGCGACGCGTACGCGTCGGGGCGCGGCACGTTCAAGATCCGGGCGACGACCTCGATCGAGAACGTCACGGCGCGCCGCAAGGGCATCGTGGTGACGGAGCTGCCGTACAGCGTCGGCCCGGAGAAGGTGATCGCCAAGATCAAGGATCTGGTGAACGCCAAGAAGCTCCAGGGCATCGCGGACGTCAAGGACCTGACGGACCGTGAGAACGGTCTGCGGCTGGTGATCGAGGTCAAGAACGGCTTCGTGCCGGAGGCCCTGCTGGAGCAGCTGTTCAAGCTGACGCCGATGGAGGAGACCTTCGGCATCAACAACGTGGCGCTGGTGGACGGCCAGCCGCTGACGCTGGGCCTGAAGGAGCTGCTGGAGGTCTACGTCGACCACCGCTTCGAGGTGGTCCGGCGGCGCAGCGACTTCCGGCGGCGCAAGCGCCAGGAGCGGCTGCACCTGGTCGAGGGCCTGCTGGTGGCGCTGGTCGACATCGACGAGGTCATCGCGCTGATCCGGTCCAGCGACAATGCGGCGCAGGCGAAGGAGCGGCTGATCGAGCGCTTCTCGCTGTCGGAGGTGCAGACGGCGTACATCCTGGACACCCCGCTGCGCCGGCTGACCCGGTTCGACCGGGTGGAGCTGGAGGACGAGCAGCAGAAGCTGAACGCGGAGATCGCGGAGCTGACGGAGATCCTGGAGTCGGACACCCGGCTGCGCAGTGTGGTCTCGTCGGAGCTGGGTGCGGTGGCGAAGCAGTTCGGCACGCCGCGGCGCACGGTGCTGCTGGAGGCGGGTTCGGTGCCGAGTGCGGCGCTGTCGGTGCCGCTGGAGGTGGCGGACGATCCGTGCCGGGTGCTGCTGTCGTCGACCGGGCTGCTGGCGCGGACGGCGGACGGCGAGCCGGGCAGCGTGTCGGACCAGCGGGCGAAGCACGATGCGATCGTGTCGGCGGTGGCGGTGACGGCCCGGGCGGACATCGGTCTGGTGACCTCGGCGGGCCGGGTGCTGCGGATGCCGGTGATCGATCTGCCGCAGTTGCCGCCGGGCGGTGCGCAGTCGCTGGCGGGGGGCGCGGCGGTGTCGGAGTTCCTGCGGCTGGAGGCCGGGGAGCGGGCGCTGGCGCTGACCACGCTGGACGAGTCGTCGCCGGGTCTGGCGCTGGGCACGGTGCAGGGCGTGGTGAAGCGGGTGGTGCCGGAGTGGCCGGCGAACAAGGACGAGTTCGAGGTGATCGCCCTCAAGGAGGGTGACGAGGTGATCGGCGCGGCCGAGCTGGCGACCGGTGACGAGGACCTGGTGTTCATCACCTCCGATGCGCAGCTGCTGCGCTACCCGGCGGGCCAGGTGCGGCCGCAGGGCCGTCCGGCGGGCGGCATGGCGGGCATCAAGCTGTCGGACGGGGCACGGGTGCTGTCGTTCACGGCGGTGGATCCGGCCTCGGACGCGGTGGTCCTCTCGGTGGCGGCGGCGTCCGGGACGCTGTCGGGTGCCGAGCACACCACGTGGAAGGTGACGCCGTTCGAGCTGTATCCGCGCAAGGGGCGGGCGACCGGTGGTGTGCGCTGCCAGCGGTTCCTGCGCGGCGAGGACGCCCTGGTGTTCGCGTGGGCCGGGGCGGTCCCGGCGCTGGCGGCGACGGCGAACGGTTCGCCGGTGGAGCTGCCGGAGCGCGATCCGCGCCGGGACGGCTCGGGCACGCCGGTGTCGGAGCGGGTCGCGGCGGTCGGTGGGCGCGCCTAGGGCTCGTCCGGAGTGTCGTGGGGCCGTGGTCGGCGCCGCCCTCGTGGGCCGCGGCCACGGCCCGACCCGTGTGCGTCCGGGTGTGCGTCCCGAGCGGACGTCGACCGGGCAAGGGTAGGCTCACCTGGGTGAGCACCTGCGCGACGCTGTCGCTGGAACTGTCCGAGCCGCTGGCCGCGACCGCGGCGACCGCGGCGACCTGGCTGCTGGTCGAGCAGTCCGGTCCGTGGGGTGCGAAGGCGCTGACGGAGAGCCACCTGGAGACGGCGACCGGGCGGGCGCTGGAGGCGGCGGCCGCGGGCACGGGCGTGCGGGTGGCGCTGATCCGCAATCCCGGCCGGCATGCCGACGCGGAGCCGGCCGGGCTGCGCGAGGTGATCGTCGCGCACACCGCGCCGGGCCGTTCGTGGGTGCGCCGGCTGGCGGTGGCCGATCCGGCGGAGGCGGCCGGTCTGGACTTCGCGGCACTCGGTGCGGGCGAGCACGGCGGTCTCGGGGTGGAGCACGCCGGCGGCCCGATCGCCCTGGTGTGCACCAACGGCCGCCGGGACCGCTGCTGTGCACTGCTGGGCCGCCCGCTGGCGGCCGAGCTGGCGGCGGCCGGCCACAGCGAGGTGTGGGAGGTGACGCACCTGGGCGGGCACCGCTTCTCCCCCACCATGCTGGTGCTGCCGTACGGCTATGCGTACGGGCGGCTGTCGGGGGCGAGCGCCAAGGAGGTGCTGGCGTCGACGGCGGCCGGGCACACGGTGCCGG
Organism: Kitasatospora sp. NPDC059571; assembly: GCF_042735675.1. Taxonomy (NCBI): domain Bacteria; kingdom Bacillati; phylum Actinomycetota; class Actinomycetes; order Kitasatosporales; family Streptomycetaceae; genus Kitasatospora; species Kitasatospora sp. NPDC059571. The sequence goes on along the minus strand of NZ_JBHWBW010000135.1, from coordinate 11,167 downwards.
AGTTCTCGCGGGGCCGGTCCTGCTGGGACCGGCCGGGCCAGGCGGCGGAGCACGCGGTGCGGCTGGCGACCGGTGAGACGGCGGCGGAGGCGCTGACCCTGCGCCAGGAGCCGTCCGGGGACGGCGGGTGGACGGTGGAGGTGCGGCACACGGACGGGCGCCGCTGGCGGGTGCCGGTGACGGAGGGCACGAGCACCCCGGCGCGCCCGGAGAGCTGCGGGAAGGCGCCGGCCACGCCGTCCCGGATGGTCGCGGGAACGGTGGAACGGCTGTGACGGCCCCCGCGCCCGCTGTCCGGGAGGGCGGGGGGCCGTCACAGGGTCGGGGTCGTCAGCCGGCGGCCTTGACGAACTCGGTGGTGTAGGTCTTCGACAGGTCGATGGTGGACTCCTTGCCCTTCACGTCCGGGTGGAAGGCGCCCAGGACCGCGAGCACGGTCTTCGGCCCGTCGGCGGGCATGACGCCGTCGGTGGTGAACATCGGCAGGGTGGCCTTGATCGCCGCCGCGTACTGCTCGGCGCCGCCCTGCGCGTAGTCGGCGGGCATCTTGGCGGCGATCTCCTCGGGCGTGTGGCTGCCCATCCACTTCAGCGTCTTCACGAAGGCGTTGGCGAGCTTCTGGACGGTGTCCTTGTTGCCGTTCACCCACGCGGTGTTCATGTAGAGCGAGGACGAGGGGTAGAGGCCGCCGAGGGCGGCCTTGGAGCCCTCCGGGGTGCGCATGTCGTACAGCACCGAACCGAGGTTCTTGGCGAGGATGTTGGCCACCGTCGGGTCGGTGGTCATGCCGGCGTCGATCGAGCCCTGCTGCATGGCGGCGATGAAGGTCTGGCCGGCGCCGACCGCGATCGGGCTGAACTCGCTGACGTTCACGCCGTTCTTGACGGCCAGGTACTTGGTGAGGAAGTCGGTGGAGGAGCCGATGCTGGTGACGCCGAGCTTGCGGCCCTTGAAGTCGGCGCCGCTCTTGATCGCGGCGGCCTGCTTGGCGGAGACCACCTCGACCTCGCCGGGCGCCTGGGAGAACTGCACGACCGACTCGACGCTCTTGCCCTTGGCCTGGAGGTCGATGGTGTGGTCGTAGAAGCCGACGGCGCCCTGGACGTCGCCGGCGAGCAGTGCGGTGGTGGCGTTGACGCCGGCCGGCTCGCTCAGCAGCTCGACGTTGACGCCGGCCTCGGCGAAGTATCCGAGCCGCTGGGTCAGCATGGCCGGCATGTAGATCACCTTGTCCAGGCCGCCGACCATGATCTTGACCTTGGGCCCGGCGACCGTGGGGCCGGCCGGGGCGGCACCGGTGTGCGAGGTGGAGGCGGCGTCGTTGGCACAGGCGGCCAGCGGCAGCAGGAGGGCGGCGGCGAGGGCGGCGGCAGCGGTTCTGCGCATGGTGGGGGGAGCCTCTCTGGCGGGGGTCGTGCGGGGTGGGGGTGGGGGTGTCAGCGGCCGTCGCCCGCGTGGGCCGGCATGCAGAGGTCGAGACGCGGTGAGGGGAACATTGG
>NZ_JBHWBW010000135.1:0-9659 GCF_042735675.1 Kitasatospora sp. NPDC059571 | reverse complement strand
CGGGGGGGGGGGGGGGGGGGGGGGGGGGGGGGGGGGGGGGGGGGGGTGGGGGGGGGGGGGGGGGGGGGGGGGGGGGGGGGCGGGGGGGGGGGGGGGGGGGGGGGGGGGGGGGGGGGGGGTGTCAGCGGCCGTCGCCGGCGTCGGCCGGCTTCCAGCGGAAGAGCCGCTTCTCGGCGAAGGTGAGCAGGCCCTCGGTGAGCAGCGCGACGACGGCGAGGATGGTCATCGCGGCGTACACGCCGGCCGCGTTGAAGGTGCCCTGGGCGGCGGCGACCATCAGGCCGAGGCCCTTGGTGGCGCCGATGTACTCGCCGACGATGGCGCCGATCAGGGCGAAGCCGAAGCTGACGTGCAGGCTGGTGAAGATCCAGGTGGTGGCCGCGGGGATGACCACCTGCAGGGTGACCCTGCGGTTGTCGGCGCCCAGGATGCGGGCGTTGGCGACCAGGTTGCGGTCGACCTCGCGGGCGCCTTGGAAGGCGTTGAAGAACACCGGGAAGAACACCAGCACCACGGCGGAGGCGACCTTGGAGGCCGGGCCGAGGCCGAACCAGATCAGGAAGATCGGCGCCAGCACGATCCGCGGGATCGCGTTGAGGACCTTGATGTACGGGCCGAACACGTCGGCCAGGAAGCGGATCCGGCCGAGCGCGATGCCCAGCAGCACGCCGCCGACCACGCCGACGACCCAGCCGGAGAGCGCCTCGTACAGGGTGTAGCCGATCTGCTCGGCGAGCGATCCCTGGGCGGTGCCGTGGGTGATCCACTGCCAGATCTGGGCCCAGATCTTCGAGGGCTGGGAGAAGTTGAACGGGTCGATCAGCCCCGTCCGGGAGCAGAGCTCCCACAGGCCCAGGAAGGCGGCCAGGACCGCGGCGCGGGCGGCGTGGACGCCCAGGCGGCGGTTGCGGGCGGCCCGTTCGCGGACCTCGGTCCGGGTGGTGGCGGCGGGGGCGGCGACGGCGGCGGTCTCAAGCGGCACGACCCGCTCCTCTCTCACGGGTGATGCGGACCTCTTCGCCGAGCGAGGCCCAGATCTCGCGGTACAGCTCGACGAAGCGGGGCTCCAGGCGGACGGCCTCCACGGTGCGCGGGCGCGGCAGGTCCACGGTGAAGATCTCCTTGACGGTGGCCGGGCCGGCGGTCATCACGACCACCCGGTCGGCCAGTGCGATCGCCTCGTCCAGGTCGTGGGTGACGAACACCACCGAGGAGCCGGTGCCGGCCCACAGCTCCAGCAGCTGGTCGGACATCAGCGCCCTGGTCTGCACGTCGAGCGCCGAGAACGGCTCGTCCATCAGCAGGATCCGCGGATCGTTGACGAAGGTCTGGGCGAGTGCGACGCGCTTGCGCATGCCGCCCGACAGCTGGTGCGGGTAGCGGTCCTCGAAGGCGGACAGGCCCACCCGGGCCAGCCAGTCGCGGGCCTTCTCGCGGGCCCGGTCGGCGGGGACGCCGCGGAAGCGGGGGCCGGCCATGACGTTCGACAGCACGGTCCGCCAGGGGAAGACCGCGTCCTGCTGGAAGACGAAGCCGACGTGCTCGTTGATGCCGGAGACCGGCTCGCCGTACACCCGCACGTCGCCCTCGGTGGGCTCCTCCAGGCCGCTGACCAGGGTCAGGGTGGTGGACTTGCCGCAGCCGGTCGGGCCGACGACGGCGACGAACTCGCCGGGCGCGACGGTCAGGTCGAGCTCCCGGACGGCGGTGTGCAGGGTGCCGGAGGGGGTCCGGAAGCGTTTGGTCGCCCCGGTCAACTCGATCGCCGGGACGGCGCCGGCCTTGTGCGGGCTCACGTGAACCACCTACCTCCTCGGCCGGCGTCGTCGCCGGCTCGGTGCTGTGGTCCGGGACGCTACGAGGGGCACCGGCAGGCGCGGGAGCCTTGCGGGCGTAACGCGGCTTTGCGGCGTTGAGGGGTGTTGTGCTCTTTTTGCTTCCGCTACAACAGCCGGGGCGGGGCTGACAGAAACACGCAGGAAACATAGGGTGACCCTCCACCCCCACCCCCGCTGAGCTGGAAGGAGTCCGCGATGAGGCGACCGCACTGGCCGCGCCGGGTCTTCGCGCAGCTGCTGCTCAGCCAGACGGTGGTGACCGTGGGCGTCACGGCGGTGACCGCCGGGCTGTTCCTCGCCCCGGTCAGCCGGGAGCTGGACCGCGACGCGATGCAGCGGGCCCTGTCCATCGCGCAGGTCACCGCCACCGACACGGCCGTCGCCCGGGCGGCGGCCGACCGCGACCCGGCGACCGCGCAGCGCATCGCCGAACAGATCCGGCTCTCCACCCGGGCCGAGTTCGTCGTGATCACCGACACGGACGGCATCCGGCTCTCGCACACCGACCCGTCCCGGATCGGCCTGCGGGTCTCCACCGACCCGGAGCCGGCGCTGCGCGGGGAGAGCGTCACCGCGATCCAGGACGGCACCCTGGGCCGCACCGCGCGCGGCAAGGTGCCGCTGCGGCTCGCGGACGGCCGGATCGTCGGCGAGGTGTCGGTCGGCATCAGCGACGACTCGATCCGCCGGCGGCTGCTGTCGATGGCCGGCGGCATCCTGCTCTGCGCGGGCGCCGGCCTGGCCGCCGGGCTGGCCGCGACGCTGCTGCTCGCCCGGCGGCTCAAGCGCCGCACCCACAACATCGCGGTCGCCGACATCGCCGGTCTGCTGGTCGAGCGGGAGGCGATGCTGCACGGCATCCGCGAGGGCATGGTGGCGCTGGACGCGGCCGGGCGCATCCGGTTGGCCAACGACGAGGCGCTGCGGCTGCTCGCGCTGTCCGGGGAGTGCTCCGGGCGGACGGTGGACGAGGTGCTGCCGCCCGGCCGGCTGGCCGACGTGCTGACCGGCCGGATCGAGGGGGCCGACCTGCCGGCCGTCCGCGACGACCGGGTGCTGGTGGTCAACCGGATGGCCACCGCGGACGGCGGCGCCGTCACCACCCTGCGCGACCGCACCGAGCTGGAGTCCCTCGTCCGCGAGCTCGACAACACCCGCAGTCTCACCGAGGCACTGCGGGCCCAGGACCACGAGCACGCCAACCGGATGCACACCCTGCTCGGGCTGCTCGAACTCGGCCGGCACGACCAGGCCGCCGCGTTCATCTCGGAGCAGTCCGGCTCGCACGCCGCGCTCGCGGCGCGGATCGGCGAGCAGGTCCAGGACCCGCACGTGGCCGCCCTGCTGGCCGGGAAGGCCGCCGTCGCCGCGGAGCGCGGCATCCGGCTGGGCGTCACCCCCGACAGCCACCTGCCGGACGCCGCGGTGGACGCCCGCGCCCTGGTCACCGTGGTCGGCAACCTGGTCGACAACGCCCTGGACGCGCTGTCCGGCGGGGTCGTCGAGGTCCGGCTGCGGGCGGTCGGCCCGACCCTGCTGGTCGAGGTCGCGGACAGCGGGCCGGGGGTGCCGCCGGAACTGCGCGAGCTGATCTTCGAGGAGGGCTGGACCAGCAAGCACGCCCCGGCCCACCGCCCACGCGGACTCGGCCTGGCGATGGTCCGCCGCCTCGTCGAGCGCTCCGGCGGCCGGCTCGCGGTCGGCGAGGGCCCGCTCGGCGGCGCCCGCTTCACCGTGGAAATGCCCGAGGCCCTGCGCACCCTGGAGACCGCATGATCGACGTCCTCGTGGTCGACGACGACTTCCGGGTCGCGGACGTGCACGCCGCGTACGTGGCGAAGGTCCCGGGCTTCCGGGTCACCGGCACCGCGCACAGCGCCGGCCAGGCGCTCGCGGCCCTGGAGCGCACCCCGGTCGACCTGGTGCTGCTGGACCACCACCTGCCCGACGAGAGCGGGCTCGCCCTCGTCCGGCGGCTGCGCGAGGCCGGCATCCGCTGCGACGTCATGATGGTCACCGCCGCCCGGGACGTCTCCACCGTGCACGCGGCGATGCAGCACGGCGCGCTGCAGTACCTGGTGAAGCCGTTCAGCTTCGCCGGGCTGCGGGACAAGCTGACCGGCTACGCCGAGCTGCGGCACGCGCTCGCCGGGCCGGCCGCCCGGGAGACCTGCCAGGACGAGGTCGACCGGATGTTCGCCGCGCTGCGCTCGGGCGCCTCGCCCACCTCCGCGCTGCCGAAGGGGCACAGCGCGCCCACCACCGACCTGGTGCTCGGGGCGCTGCGGCGGGCCGGGCGGGCGCTGTCCGCGCAGGAGGTGGCGGACGCCACCGGGCTGTCGCGCTCCACCGCGCAGCGCTACCTCAAGCAGCTGGCCCGGGACAGCCGGCTGCGGCTTTCGCTGCGCTACGGCGACACCGGCCGCCCCGAGCACCGGTACCTGCTCGCGGCCCGCTGAGGCCCCGGCGGGCGGGCGCCCGCACTCCCGGCACGCACGGCTCCCCGGCGACGGCGGCGGGCCGGGCCGCCCCGCTTCGGCCACGGTCCGCAATCGGACGGATACCTGAGGTTCGGTCAGATGTCGGACACTCACGGTGGCGATTCTGTCACGGACATGACATAGTCAGCGATGCCTACCCACCAAGGCTCTGATTCAAAGGAGAACAGTGCCATGTTATTCCGTATCGCAGGCCTGACTGCCGCAGCGGCAACGACCATCGCGCTGACCGGCGGCACCGCGGCGGCTGCGCCCCGCCAGGCCTGCCCGGCCTCGGTCAACCGCCCCTGCGTCTGGCAGCAGCCCGCCGCCGAGGGGATCGTGGGAGGCGGCCGGCTCGACCCGGCCGACGCCGCCCACCCGGTGATGCTGCGGGTCGAGGTCCGCGTCCAGCGGGCCTGGGGCAGCCCGTGGCAGACGGTGGCCGCCGCCACCCTGGTCACCACCGGCCCCGCGACCGTCACCACCCCGGCGGTGAAGACCGACTACCGCACCATCGTCTGCGCCACCGGCGGCCCGGCCGACCGGCCCGAACTGCACGTCACCAACTGCACGTTCTGAGCCGGGCCCACCGGCGCCGGGCGCGGGTCAGACCGCCCCGGCGCCGGTGAGCGCGCGGACCTCCAGCTCGGCCCAGCGGTCCGCGTCAGCGGGCTCGCGCGAGGTCACCGTACCGATCCAGCCCGCCAGGAAGCCGGCGGGGATGGAGACCAGGCCCGGGTTCTCCAACGGGAACCAGTGGAAGTCCACCCCGGGCAGCAGCGCCGTCGACACCCCGGAGACCACCGGTGAGAAGACCACCAGCAGCACCGCCGGCACCAGCCCGCCGTACACCGCCCAGACCGCTCCGCGGGTGGTGAACCGCCGCCAGAACAGGCTGTACAGCAGGGTCGGCAGATTGGCCGAGGCGGCCACCGCGAACGCCAGGCCGACCAGGAACGCGACGTTCAGCCGCTGGGCCGACAGGCTCAGCACGATCGCCAGCGCCCCGATCACCACCGCGGAGATCCGGGCCGCGACCACCTCCTCGTGCTCCCCCACCTCCCGGCCGCCGCGCCGCCAGGCCCGGGCGTACAGGTCGTGGGCGAACGCGGCCGAGGAGGCCAGGGTCAGCCCGGCCACCACCGCGAGGATGGTCGCGAAGGCGATCGCGGAGATCAGCGCGAACAGCACCGCCCCGCGCACCGAGCCCGAGCCGCCCAGCACCAGGGCCAGCAGCGGCACCGCCGTGTTGCCGCCCGGGTTGGCCGCGCGCACCTCGGGCCCGCCGACCAGCGCCCCGGCGCCCAGCCCGAGCACCACGGCCATCAGGTAGAAGCCGCCGACCAGCGCGATCGCCCAGATCGTCGAGCGCCGGGCGGCCCGGGCGGTGGGCACCGTGTAGAAGCGGCAGAGGATGTGCGGCAGCCCGGCGGTACCCAGCACCAGGGCCAACCCCAGGCTGACGAAGTCCAGCCGGCTGATCGCGCTCCCGCCGTACTTCAGCCCGGGCTCCAGATAGGCCCGGCCGAAGCCGCTGCGGTCGGCGGCGGCGGTCATCAGCGCGGCGAGGTCGCCGTGGAAGCGGACCAGCACCAGCACCGTCAGCAGCAGCGAACCGGCCACCAGCAGCACGGCCTTGACGATCTGGATCCAGGTGGTGGCGCGCATGCCGCCCACCGTCACGTAGACGATCATCAGGGCGCCGACCCCGACGATCGTCCAGCCCTTGGCCTGGCCCGCGCCGGTGCCCAGCAGCAGCGCGACCAGGCTGCCCGCGCCGACCATCTGGGCGATCAGGTACAGCAGCGAGACCACCATGCTGGCGGCGCCGACCGCGGCCCGCACCGGGCGCTGGCGCATCCGCAGCGCCAGCACGTCGGCCAGGGTGTAGCGGCCGGCGTTGCGGACCAGCTCGGCGACCAGCATCAGGACGACCAGCCAGGCCACCAGGAAGCCGATGCTGTACAGCACGCCGTCGTATCCGTACAGCGCGATCAGGCCGGTGACGCCGAGGAAGGAGGCGGCGGACAGGTAGTCGCCGGAGAGCGCCAGCCCGTTCTGCAGCGGGCCGAAGCCGCGGCCGCCGGCGAAGAAGTCCTCGGCGGCGTGGCCGCGGCGGCCGACCCAGAGGGTGATCGCCAGGGTGACCAGGACGACGACCGCGAACAGCGCGACCGCCAGCGTGTGGTGCGTGCCGGCCGGGGCGGCCGCGGCGAGGCGCCCGGCGACGGCCGGGGCGGCGGACCCGCTCACCGGAGCTGGTCCTGGGTGTCCCAGCGGAGCTCCAGCGCCGCCCGGTCGCGCCGGGTGCGGGCGTTGCGGGCGTACAGCCAGGTGAGCAGGAAGGTCGAGGCGAACTGCCCGAGCCCCAGCAGCCAGGCGACGTTCACCGGGCCGACGACCTGACGGGCCATCAGGGCCGGTGCGGCGGCCTGCGCCACGAGGTAGAGCAGGTACCAGCCGAGGAAGGCGCCGGTGGCGGGGAGCACGAAGCCGCGGTACCCGCGGCGGATCTCCTGGAACGCGTCGCTCGCCTGCACTGCCCGGTACACCGCGCCGGCGTCCGGCCCGGTCGGCCCCGGCCCGGCGGACTCGGCGGTGCGGGGGGCGGCGGCCTCGGCCCGCGGCGCCCCGGCGGGCCCCGGCACCCGCGCCCTGCGGACGCCGGCCCGGCCCGCTGCCGGGCCGGCCCACCGGTCGAACCTCTCCTGCTGCACCACGGATGCTCCTGGACGGGACGCGCCGCGACAGGGCAGGCGTCGGTACGGGCACGGAGGCCGGGATTCCGGTCGCGCGCTGACCCGACCAGAATGGGACCGGCATCCACGCCTGCGCCAATCGATGCAGGAACGTTCACCCAAACTGATGAGCGGCCGTCAGCTCACGAACGGCGTGAGATTCCATGCCGAAAGGCGTACGCCACGGCCTGCGCCCGGTCGCGCACCGCGGTCTTGGCGAAGAGGTTGTTGATGTGCGTCTTCACCGTGGACGGGCTGACGAACAGCTCGGCCGCGATCTCCGCGTTGGACAGCCCCTCGGCGATCAGCGCCAGCACCTCGGCCTCGCGTGCGGTGAGCCCGTCCGGCAGCGCCGCCGACCGCTCCCGCTCCTCCTCGACGGGGGCCGCCGGCGCCGCCGGGGCCGGTCCGGACAGGCTCTCCAGCAGGCGCCGCTGCACCTGCGGCGAGAGCCCCGCCGCACCGGAGCGCACGTCCGCGATCGCCCGGGCGATCTCCTCCGCCCCCGCGTCCTTGGTCAGATAGCCGCGCGCCCCCGCCCGCAGTGCGGGGAAGAGCGAGTCGTCGTCGGCGTACGTGGTGAGCACCACCACCTCGGTTGCCGGGTGGTCGGCCCGGATCCGCCGGGTCGCCTCGACGCCGTCGCAGCGCGGCATCCGAAGGTCCATCAGCACCACGTCCGGGGCGTGCTCGGCGACCAGCCGGACGGCCTCCTCGCCGTCCGCGGCCGCACCCACCACCTCGATCCCCGGCAGCAGGCCGAGCAGCATCACGATGCCCTCGCGCACCACGGTCTGGTCGTCCGCGACGACCACCCGGGTCACCGGCCCCGCGCTCATGTCGGCACCCGCAGCAGCACCCGCCATCCTCCGTCCCCGGGCCCGGCCGAGAGTTCCCCGCCGAGCAGTTCGGCGCGCTCGCGCATCCCCAGCAGACCGTACCCGGAGCCGCTGTCGGCGAGGCCCGCCGGGGCGCCGCCGCGCGCCGGGCCGGTGTTGCGCACCTCCAACTCGACGGCGTCCGGCAGATAGGCCAGCCGTACCGTGACCCGGGTGCCCGGCGCGTGCTTGCGGGCGTTGGTGACCGCCTCCTGCGCGACCCGGCGAACCGCCAGCCCGGCCTCGGCCGGCAGCGCCCGCGGCGGCCCCTCGATCGCCAGCGCGGCCCGCTCACGGTCCGTCAGCTCCACCAGGAAGTCGCCGACCGGGGTGAGTTCGCCGCGCAGCGCGGACAGCGCCTGCCGGGTCTCGGCCAGCCCCTCCTGCGCCATCCGGCGGGCCGCCACCACCCGCTCCCGGACCTGCGCCCGGTCGGCGCCGCCGTCCAGCATCAGCCGGGCCGCCTCCAGGTGGACGAGCTGGGCGGAGAGGCTGTGCGCCAGCACGTCGTGGATCTCCCGGGCGATCCGGGCCCGTTCGGCCAGCGCCGCGCTCTCCGCCTCCGCCGCCCGGGCCGCCCGCTCCTGTTCGAGCAGCCGCCGCTGGGTGCCGCGCGCCTCGGCGTCCATCCGGAGCAGATAACCCAGCAGGCCCAGGCCGGCTGCGGTGGTCAGCCCCGCCACCAGCGGTTCGCCGTTCATCACCGCGAACGAGACCAGCGCCGCACCGGCCACCGCCACTCCGGCCGCGAGCGGCAGCCGGACCAGCACGATCACCCCCAGGCCGGCCCACACCACCCCGGCCAGCGTGTACGCCCCGCCGTCGTTCGCCAGCACCGCCACCAGCAGCAGGCCCGCCGAGCAGGCGAGCGCCGGCCACAGGCGCCGTGCCCGGGCCGAGACGTAGAAGCCCGCCAGGAGCGCGGCCGCCCCGGCCATCCAGCCGACCGCCACCGCGGCGTGCCAGCCGTGGAAGCGCCCGGAGGAGAAGGTGCCCCAGGCCACCACGGACAGCAGCACCAGCCGGCCGCCGAGGCTGATCGCCTGCCGCGGCCGGGTCAGCGGCTCCCGGTACGGGAAGCTCCCGGCCGGCCAGCGGGTCAAGAACTCCAGGGACACCTGCGACTCCTTCCGCACGGTTCAGAGGGCGACCCGGTCGAAGCGCTGCGCCACCCGCAGCTTCAGCACCGCGCCGCGGACCAGCAGCAGCCCGGCCAGCGACAGCAGCAGCACGTCCGTACCCTGCCGCACGTGCAGCGCACCGCCCAGCGCGTACCAGCCGATCCGCAGCACGATCATGCCCGCCCAGGCGGCCAGGGTTGCCCCGGTTCCCTTGGCCCAGACCGTGCCGTCCGCCTCCTGCCACAGCCGGACGGTCCAGCCCCAGACGCAGCCCATGGCGAGCACGGTGACCAGCGAACCGGCCAGCACGGCCAGCGCGGCCGCCCGGTGGCCGCGGTCGATCAGCGCGGGGTCGCGCAGCGCGACCACGGCCAGCACCAGCGGCACCAGCCAGAAGCGGCCGCCGGTGTCGATCCGGCGGGCCTTCATCTGGCGGCCGACCACCAGCACCACCACCGCGAGGGCGATCAGGACGTTGGCGAGGGCGGACAGCGACGACATGGCGGGCTCCCGAGGAGAGGCTGACTGACCTCACCGACGCTACGGATCCGCCGCCGGACGGGCCTCGGAGCCGGGACCGAGATCCGGGCGGACGTGCCGAGGC
>NZ_JBHWBW010000134.1:14035-17600 GCF_042735675.1 Kitasatospora sp. NPDC059571 | reverse complement strand
GGTCAGTACCGCGTCGATCGGTGCGGGGGGCATGGCACCTCCATGGGGTGGCTGAGGGGGCTGGGAAGACGGGAGTCCGGCGGAAGGGGCGGGGAACACGGCCGCTCAGCCGGCGGGTTCGGCCGCCTGCGCCGCGGCGGCCGCCAGTACGTCGTCGAGGATCGCCCGGGCCGCCGGCCGGTCCACCCGCAGCCCGTCGAAGCGCAGGTCGATGAGCAGGCGGTCGCGGTACTCGGTGCACCGCAGGTGCAGGGCGTGCAGGTCCGTGACGGCGATCCGGCGCAGTTCGTAGGCGTCGGCGGTGATCCGCAGCGCTCCGGTGTCCCGGACGCCCGCGTGGTCGCCCTCGAACCGGCGCAGGTTCACGTAGACGTCGCGGCCGACGGGGGCGCCGTGCTGCGCCTCGGCCTCCCGCGTCACCGCCGTGATCTCCGCCGCGGTCAGCCGCTGGTGCTTCAGCGCGTTCAGCAGCCCGGCGCGGACCCGGCCGCGGACCGCGTCCGGGTCGCCGTCCGCGTCGGTGACGACCAGCGGGCAGGAGGCGGCGAACATCCCGACCACGTCCCGGTCCCTCGGCGGCCGCGAGTCCATCGACGTCCACAGCCCCACCTCGGTCCTGCCGGTGCGGGACGCCAGTGCGTGGACGAAGGAGCCCACCGTCCACTGGAGCAGGCCGAGGCGGGCCCGTTCGCAGGTGTGTCGCAGCGCCGCGGTGGTCGGGCCGTCGAGTTCGGCACGGAGCATGCCGCCCTCCGCGGCCGGCCCGCCGTCGCCGGCCTTCGCGCCGTCAGCCCGCACCCACCGGGTGCGGGCGAGGAAGCCGAGGCGCTCGCGCCAGTCGGCCAGCGCCCGCTCGCGCTGGGCGGGGGTGGTGCCGGCCCGCTGGCGGGCGGCGGCCTCCGCGAACGACGGAGCGCGCACCGGGACGGGGTCGCCGCGCCGGACGGACTCGTAGTCGCGCCAGACCTCGTGGGCGAACAGGTGGTGCGCGCGTCCGTCGAAGACGAGGTTCTGGAAAGTCGCGAGCAGGGCGTGCCGGCCTGCGTCGTACCGCAGCAGCCGGATGGCGAACGGCCGTTGCTCGCCGTACCGCCAGGGGGTGACGCAGTCGCGCGAGAGGATCGCCGAGACGTACCGGTTGAACTGTTCGGGTGAGACGGCGGCGACCTGCTGGCACGCGACGACCTGTTCCGTCGCGCCGATCGGCCTCAGCCACTGCTCGGGATGCGGGCCGGGCTCCGGGGGCAACTGCAGGTGCAGGGCGTCGTGCCGGGTCACGAAGGCCCGGACGGCGGTCAGCAGGGCGTCGGTGTCGAGGTCGCCGAGGATCTCGAAGCCGAGCCGGACGTTCTTGTGGGCCCAGGCGTCGGTGCGGGTCTTGGTGTGGAACCAGTCCTGTTCGTGGGTGAACGGCACGGGGGCCGAGGACGCCGGCCGGGTCGGGGTCAGGTCAGGCACAGGTACTCCTCCCCGGTCTGCTTGAGGGCGGCGGGCGGGCCCGCCTCGACGATCCGGCCGTCGCGCATGACGATCACCTGGTCGGCGTCGTCGAGGACGGTGAGGCGGTGGGCGATGACGACGACGGTGATCCCGGCCGCCAGCAGGCCGCGCATGATGGCCTCCTCCAGCGCCGGGTCCAGGGCGCTGGTCGCCTCGTCGAGGATGACCAGCTTCGGGCGCTTGGCCAGGGCCCGGGCGAGGACGATCCGCTGCCGCTGGCCGCCCGACATCCCGTGCCCGCCGGGGGCGACGAGCGTGTTGTAGCCCATCGGCATGGCGGTGATCTCGTGGTGGACGTGCGCCAGTTGCACGGCCTTCTTCAGCTCGTCCTCACCGATGTCCTCGCTGCCGAGCAGGATGTTGTCGCGGATCGAGCCGCCGAACAGGTGGGCGTTCTGGTTGACGTAGCCGATGCGGCGGCGGTAGGTGGGCCGGTCGAGATCGGCGAGGGACGTGCCGTCGACGGTGATCGTGCCGCCGGTCGGGACGTACAGCCCGGCCAGCAGCATGCCGAGGGTGGACTTGCCGGATCCCGAGCGGCCGACGACGGCGACGAACTGACCCGGCCGGATGTCGAGTTCGATGTCACCGAGGGTGGGCTTGGGTGCGCCGGGGTAGCGGAAGGAGACCGCGCTCGCGGTGATCCGGCCCGGCTCGGCGACACCCGATCCGGCGAGGGCGCCGCGCGGCTCGGGCGCGGCCCGCAGGACGTCGTCGAGGCGGGCGAGGGTGGGCCGGACGGCGGCGAGCTGGGAGCCGGCGTCGAACATCCCCTGCATCGGGATGAACAGGGCGATCGTCAGCGTCATGAAGCCCATCGCCTCGCCCAGCGAGGCGCGGCCGGTCAGTACCTGCCAGATTCCGGCCAGCAGGACGGCCAGCGGGGCGCCGAACTGCACCGTGCGGCTGAGGGAGGAGAAGACGGCGAGGTTGCGGCGGGCGCCGAGGCGCTTGTTGACCTCGTGGACCAGGGTGTGCGACCAGCGCTCCGCGGCCGTGTCCGCCAGGCCGCTGGACTTCAGTGACGAGATGCTCTCCAGCATCTCGACCAGCTCCTCCTGCGCCTTGGTCTGGCGTTCGAGGACCTCCTGGCTCAGCTCCGTCTGGCGGCGCCAGGTGAGGGCGAGCAGGCCGGCCTGGACGGCGACGAGAGCGGCGACGAGTGCGGCCATCGACGGGTTGGCCAGGGCGAGCGCGACCAGGTAGGCGACGACCAGCACGCTGTCGAGGGCGGCCGAGACCGCGGTGACGCTCAGCACCTGGATGAGGACGTTGCTGGCGCGGGCCCGCATGGCCAGGTCGCCCGGATTGCGCACGGTGAAGAAGTCGTAGGGCAGGTCGGCCAGGTGGCCGACGATGCCCAGGGTGAGCCGCTTCTCTATGACGGCCTGGCGCTTGGCCACCAGGAGCGACCTGCTCAGCTGGAGGAGGAAGAACAGCACCGCGAGTCCGGCGAGCAGCGCCCCGGCGCCCGCCAGGGTGCCACCGCTGCCGTCGGGCACGACCCGCTCGACCAGGATCCCCGCGGTGAGCGGGAGGGCGAGCTCGAAGGCCATCAGCGCGACGGACGCCGCCAGCAGGAGGCCCAGCTCGCGGTGGTTCGGCAGGAACTGGCGCAGCCGGCGCCACGGGCTGCCCGTCCCGGTGCCGCGGGCGGCGGAGCCGCGCTCCAGCGGCGGGTCGAACTCCAGCGCCACCCCGGTGAAGGACTCGGCGACCGACGCCATGCTCAGCCGGCGCCGCCCGTACGCGGGGTCGACGACGTCCACGTACTCCTTGCCGGCGCCCTCCAGCACGACGAAGTGGCTGAAGTTCCAGAACAGGATCGCGCCGGGCCGCAGCCGCTTCAGGGCGTCGAGGTCGGCGCGCACGCCCCGGCCCTTGACGCCGTGCTCGCGGGCGATCTCCAGCAGGGTGCGGGCGGAGGCGCCGTTGCGGCCGGAGTCGGCCCGGGAGCGGACCTCGTCGAGGGACACGTCGACGCCGTGGTGCCGGAGCACGGTCACCAGGGCGGCCGGGCCGCAGTCGCTGACCTGCGTCTGGAAGCAGACCGGCAGCCGTACGC
>NZ_JBHWBW010000134.1:13030-14025 GCF_042735675.1 Kitasatospora sp. NPDC059571 | reverse complement strand
ATCTGCCCCGGCGACCCCCTCCCCGCCCCCCACCCCCCCGCCGCGGGGCCTGCCTCCCCAGACCCGAGGCCCGCGGGCCCGCGGCCGGTCCCGTGCGCCGGGACGCCCCCCGCCCGCCGTCCGCGGCCCCCGCGGCCGGGGAAGGGGATCCGCTCGCGGACGGCGGTGAGCCGTTCGGTGAATCCGCGGGGAGGGGCGGGCGTGTGGCCGAGCACCGGCCCGAGGCCGTCGCGCCTGCGGTGGTGGTCGAGCGCCTCGGTCCGGAAGCGCGATTCACCGGTCATCGATCCCGATCCCTTTCCTTGCACATCACCGGCGGGTGCCGGGAAGGATTCCCGACACCCGCCGGTCACTGAGGTGTCCCGCCGAGGGGGACGTCGCGGCGGTGGGGGCGGACCCGCCGCCGCAGCTGGCCGGGCGGCAGGACCGCCCGGCCGGGTGGCACTGGCGTCAGATGGCGCAGTGCGCGGCGATCGCGAACTGACCGCCGACGATGTCGTCCAGCTCCTCGTCGGACAGCTCGGTGATGTCGATGTCGTCGAAGTTGTTCATGACGTTTCCTTTCGAAAGGGGCTTTCTCGCGACCGCGGACCCGGTACCGCCGCGGCTGCGGCGATTTCCTCGGGTTCTGCGGAGGGCCGGCCCGGATGGGCGAGCGCCCGGCCGAAGGCCGAAGAAGACCGCAGAAGCCGCGACAGCACCACGTCGTGCGGTGCGGGAAAGCGAGTGTGTTCTGCCTTTCCGGTCGGGCTGACCGGATGTCAAAACCATAGGACCGGCGGAGTCTTGAATGCAATCCCGGAAGGGTCGGATCTTCAGAATTCCGATGCACCCGTAAATGGGCATGCTAAAGCGGCCGGAATGTCGGCCGGGACATCTGGAATTCCCGGCCGACACGGCCGGCACGCCGGGTCGGGGAGGTGGGGGTGCGGGCGTGGGGGGCGTGGTCGGCGTGCAGTGCAGTGCAGAGCGGGGGGGCGGAGGACAGGACGGGG
>NZ_JBHWBW010000134.1:1505-13020 GCF_042735675.1 Kitasatospora sp. NPDC059571 | reverse complement strand
CACCCCCTCCCACCATCGAACACCAACCCCCCCCTCCGCCCCCCCCCCCCCCCCCACGCCCCCCCCCCCCCCCCCCCCCACGGCCGGCACGCAGGGTCGGTCAGGTGCGGAGGCGTGCGTGGGCGTCGTGCTCGTCGTGCAGTGCAGTGCAGAGCGGGAGGGCTCAGAACAGGAAGGGGACCGCCGCGAACGCCGTGGAGCCGAAGCTCGGCAACCGCTCGCCGGGCCCGGCCGGCCGAGGCGGCACCGGGCGTTCCAGCAGGGCGCGCACGGCCGCCTCGATCTGCACCACGGCGGACGCGCGGCCGAGGCAGTGGTGGATCCCGCGGCCGAAGGTCAACGCGGCACCCGCTCCCTCGGGCCGTCGGGGATCGAACCGCTCGCCGTCGGGGAAGACGGCCTCGTCCCGGTTGGCGGAGGCGATGACCAGCTTCACCGGGGCGCCGGCCGCGATCCGGTGGCCGTCGACCTCGAGTTCGTGGACGGCGATCCGGGAGGCGAAGTGGAAGGACGCGTCGTGGCGCAGGGCCTCCGCGACCACCGCGTCCGGCCGCACCTCACCGGACCGGACGGCTTCCACCAGGGCCGGATCGGCGAACAGTCCGAGCGCGGCGACCGCGATCGCGGTGCTCACCGGTTCGATTCCGCCGGTCAGGAGCTGCGCGAACAGCGCCGTGACCTGGTCGAGCGTCAACTCCCCGGTGCGCCAGAGGTCGTGCATGATGCCCGCCACCTGGCTGCCGCGCCGCGGCATGAGCTCGTCGGTCAGGTAGGCGCGGAGCGGACGCAGGGCCGCCGTGACGCCCTCGCCCGCGGCGACCCGGAAGCCCGGGCTGGTGAGGTAGCCCATGACGGCCGCCGACCATTCCAGGACCCGCGGCTCCTCGGCGGACTCCACGCCCAGCATCGAACAGGTCGCGCGGACCGCGAAGGGCACCGCGAAGTCGGCGAGGAGATCGTGCCTCCCGGGCCCCAGACCCGCGCCGAGCGTCCGGGCCAGCCGGTCCAGGCCGGCGGAGTCGGCCCGGGCGGCCGCCGGCGTGAACGCCTGTTTCAGCGGGGACTTGAGCAGGGTGTGCACCGGTGGGTCCGAGAACGCCATCCACAGGTTCAGCCAGGACTCCACGGGTTCGATCGCGGCGCGCAGCACCGGTTCCATGGCCGCGACCTGGGCGGTCTTGTCACGTGACCGCAGCCCGGGATCGGACAGCAGCCGCCGCACGTCCTCGTGCCTGGTCACCAGCCAGCAGTGCGCGTCCTCGCTCCAGTGGACCGGGGAGTGGCGGCGCAGCCGCGCGTACAGGGGATAGGGGTCGGTGACGTTCTCGGGGGCCGTCACGTTGCCGATGTCGCTGCTGAGGAGCATGCTCTCCGTCCTTGTCATGGCGTCCTTGTCATGCGTCCGGGTCCGGGCGTCCCGGTCAGGTGTGCTGCGCCCGCGACCGGTAGAAGGACGGCGCCTTCTGCCGCCGCAGGCGGACGACCTCCGCGGCCTCGGCGGGGGTCGACCAGCCGGTGGGCAGGTCGAGACCCAGCAGGTCGCGGACGATCGCGGGGTTCCGGTCGAGGAACCCGGGGGTGACCGAGGGCCCGTAGTGCTCCTGCGGGCGCAGGTAGCTCCGGGCGAACAGGACGGACACCGTGAGCCGCAGCCCGTCGTTGGTGCGGGGGTAGGCGCCGTGCCAGGTGTTGCCGTGGAAGACGATCGCCGAGCCGGCCGGTGCCTCGACCGGCACGGAGTGCTCCGCCGCCCGCTCGTCGCGGGGACGGTGCCCGTAGCGGTGGCTCCCGGGCACGATCCGCAGGCAGCCGTCGGCCCGGGTGTAGTCGCTCAGGCAGTAGTTGACGTTGGCCAGCTGGGCGTACGGCGCGACCGGGTCGGGAACGTACGCGGTGTCCGAGTGGACGCCGAGCGCGGTGCTCCCGGGCCCCTTCACATAGCCCGTCATGCTGCTCAGGACCCGGTTGCGGCCGAGCAGGTAGGTGATCAGGTGCAGCGGCTCGGGCCGGACCAGGAGCTCCTCGTAGGCGCGCCCGCCGCGGGTCAGCAGCATGACGACCTCCTGCGTGCGGTCGCGGTGGCTCGCGCCGGACAGCCGGTCCACGGCGACCGCGTCGTCCTCGGCCGCGGCGGACAGCAGCCCGCCGCGCAGGTCGGCGACGGCCGACGCGGACAGGGCGTTCTCGATGACCGTGTAGCCCAGGACGTCCAGGTCCACGACGTGGCGCTCCAACGGGGCCAGCTGCTCCCGCAGCTCGACCAGTCCGTCGGTGAGCGGTCGCGGGCCCTCGTCCCTGGTCGAGCGCAGGTGTCCCAGCACGTCGTCGTCGCCTTTCACTCGGCGCCTCTCACTCGGCACGGGTTCGGGTGGTGCGATGCGCGGCCATCGCGAGCTCACGGGGTGCGGCGGCGCGCTGCGGCGTCCAGGCACCCGTCGCGCAGGCCTCGGGGCGGGGGGTGAGCCGGGCGACGCCGCGCAGGACCCGGTCCTGCGTCCACATCAGGCCGGCGGTGCGGCTGCCGGCCGTGGACGCGGCGAAGCAGTGCGCGATGCAGGCCTCCAGCGCCCGGACCCTGCCCGGCTCGCGTTCGGCCAGGGCCGCCCAGCCGCGCCGGCTGCGCAGCTTCTGGCGGCACCACTCGCGGTAGGTCCGGGGGGCCGACACCTCCACCCCGGCGTTCGCCGCGTACGCGAACCGGGCCCCGGCGCGTTCGGCGGCGAGGCCGATCGACGCGTCGTCGACCAGGGCGACGTCGAGGCTCTCCGGCAGGAGTTCGCTGCGCAGGGCGTAGAGCGCCCCGGGGAGTGCCCAGCGGTGTTCCGGCCGCTGCGAGCGCAGCAGGTTCCAGGCGTCCGCAGACATGGTGGCCCAGTGGGTCAGCAGCCGCGCGACCGGCGGGCCGGTGGCCGCACCGAAGGTGATGCGGCCGGCCGCGACATCGGCCGTGCCGCTGCGGACCGTCCGCGTCAGTTCGTCGAACGCCGCGGCGTCGGGGCGGACGTCCGCATCGACCAGGACTAGGACGTCGCCGTCCGCGTGGGCCGCGCCGACCCGCAGCGCCTGGAACTTCCCCGGGCGCTCGGTGGCCAGCCAGCGGATCCGGTGGTCCCGGATCGGCGGCCGGTGCAGCATCGGCGACGTGGTCGGGGTGATGACGACGATTTCGAACGGTTCGTCGAGCTGCTCGGCGGCCCTGAGGATCCCGGGCAGCGTCGACGGCAGGGTCAATTCCTCGTTCCGCGCCGGAATGAGGATGCTGACGGTCGTGCCGGTCATGGCCGTTCCCCCTTCCCGGCATGCGGTGTGACACTCGTTCGGATGGTGCACGAGGAACGTATGACAGAACATGACTGCTAGTCAATATTACTTGTCACAATGCACCCCCGGCGGGATCGGGCGGGGCGTGGACCAGCGGCGGGCGGCAGCGGCCGGGGACGGCCGACGGCCGCTCAGCCGGACATACGGGACTGCACCGACTCCACGAAGGCGTGCGGCCAGCCGGGCTGCACGGCCGAGGCGCGCTCCAGCCGGTCGAGGACCGGCCCGGGCAGCCGCAGGTGCGCACCGAGCAGGCTCTCCGCGAGGTGGTCGGCGCTGGAGGCGCCCAGGACGGGGATCAGCCCCTTGGCGCGGACGAACGCGACCGCCACGGCGGCCGGGGGCACCCCGAGTTCCCGCGCGGCCCCGACGGTCAGCCGGGCCCGGCTCCGGGACTCCTCGTCCGCCCCCGCGGGACGGAGCAGCCGGCCGCGCCCCAGCGGCGACCAGGCGAACACCGGAAGGCCGAGGTCCCGGGCCATCGGGAGCAGCTCCCGGTCGCTGTCGCGCTGCGCGAGCGAGTACTCCACCTGCATGGCGGAGAACGGCGCGCGGTCCCTGAGCTGGGCCGTGGCCTGGTAGCGGCTCACCACCCAGGCCGGGGTGTTGCAGACGCCCACGTACAGCACCCGGCCCGCCCGGACCTGGTCGTCGAGGGCGGGCAGCAACTCCTCGATCCGGGTGCCGTGCTGCCAGGCGTGCACCCACAGGACGTCCACCCGGTCGGTCCGCAGCCGCCGCAGGCTCCCCTCGAGCGACTCGACGAGGCTGCGCCGCGAGAGGCCGCCGGTGAACGGCGCCCCGGGGCCGCGCAGTCCGAACTTGGTGCCGAGCAGGACCTGGTCGCGGCAGCCCCGCAGCAGTCGGCCCAGCGTCAGCTCCGACTCCCCGTCCGCGTAGGTCGGAGCGGTGTCCAGCACGGTGCCCCCGGCCTCCCGGTAGGCGCCGAGGATCCGCCCGCAGTCCGCGTCGGCGGCGGACGGCCGCCCGGGAAGGCCGAAGTTCAGCGTGCCGAGCGCCACTTCGGACACCCGCACACCGGTGGCCCCGAGGGGCACCGATGCGAGGGGCGGTACGGCGGCCGCGGACGTCACCGGGCGATGACCTCCAGCCCGTTCATGTACGGCCGCAGCACCTCCGGGACGGTCACCGAGCCGTCGGCGTTCTGGTAGTTCTCCACGATGGCCACCAGGATCCGGGGCGAGGCGACCGCGGTGTTGTTGAGCGTGTGCACGAACTCCTTGCCCTGGCCGACGCGGTAGCGGATCCGCGAGCGCCGGGCCTGGAAGTCCAGGAGGGTCGAGCACGAGTGGGTCTCGGAGTAGCTGTCCCGGCCGGGCATCCAGGTCTCGACCTCGTGCTTGCGGTACTGCCCGAGACCGGTCTCGCCGGAGCACGCCAGCGCGACCCGGTACGGCAGCTCCAGCCCCTGGAGGATGGTCTCGGAGTTGTCGAGCAGGCCGTAGTGCTCGCGCTCCGACACGGCCGGGTCCGCGTGGCAGAGGACGACCTGCTCCACCTTGGTGAACTGGTGGACCCGGTACAGGCCCCGGCTGTCCCGGCCCGCCGCGCCGGCCTCGCGCCGGAAGCACGTGCTCCAGCCGGCGTAGCGCAGCGGCAGCTGCTCCTCGGAGAGGATCGAGTCGCTGTGCATGGCCACCAGGCCGACCTCGCTGGTGCCGACCAGGTACAGGTCGTCGGCCGGGAGCTGGTACGTCTCCTCGCGGCTGCCGGGGAAGAAACCGGTGCCGAAGAGCGCCTGCTCCCGCACGATGACCGGCGGGATGACCGGGGTGAAGCCCCGGCCGACCACGGTGTCCAGGGCGTAGCGCAGCACCGCGAGCTCCAGCAGCGCGCCCGGGCCGGTCAACGCGTAGGACCGGCCGCCGGCGAACCTCCGGGGCCCGTCCAGGTTGACCATGCCCAGGCCGAGCATGAGCTCCAGGTGGTCGCGCGCGGGGAAGTCGAAGGTCCGCGGCGTGCTCCAGGTGCGGACCTCCAGGTTGTCGCTGTCGTCGTCGCCCTCGGGCACCTCGGGCGCGAGGATGTTCGGCACCCTCGCCAACAGGGCGTCGAAGCTCGCGCGCAGGTCCCGGTTGGCCTTCTCGGCCGCCCGGACCTGGTCGCCCAGGTCCTTCGCGAGCTGCCGCCCCTCGCCGCCCGCGCCGACCTGCCGGGAGGCCTGCTTGAGGCCGTGCCGGAGGGCGTCGAGCCGCTCGGTCGCCCGGCGGACCTCCCGGTCCAGCTCGACGAGGTGGTCGATGTCGACGTCCACCCGCTTGGCGTGGGCCGCCCGCTTCACCGCGTCGGGGTCGGTCCGGATGAGTTCGAGGTTGATCATGACGGAGGGGAACTCCTTGTTTCTGGGCGTTACCGGCCGGCTCGGCGCCGGCCGACGGGCTGGAGGAAGTCGGCTGCGACCGTTTCGATCTGGTCGGCGGCCAGGACGAGGTGCCGGACCGGCCCGTACTCGTCCGGGGCGTGGGCCTGGTCGAGGTGGCCGGGCCCGTGGACCACGGCGGGCGTTCCGGCCCGGGCGAAGAACCGGGCGTCGCTGCCGCCGGCGAACGAGCAGCGCCCGCCGGCCCCGTCGACCGGGGTGCGGTCGAAGGCGAGCACCAAGGGGTGGTCGGCGGCCACGGCGTGCGACTCGCACCCGCCCCCCTGGTACGGACGGACCGTCAGCGCACTGCCGGGACACGCGTCTGCGACGGCGGACGCGGCGCGGGTGTAGACCCCCATCACCACGTCGTGCCGCTGCCCGGGAAGGACCCGGACGTCGCACCGCATCACGCACCCGCTCGACAGCGTCCCCGGATGGCCGGGGGCCGCCAGGTGGCCCACGTTCAGCCGCGGGTGGTGGGGGAACGCGGGATCGGTCGGCAGCTGCGCGAGCAGCGCCTCGACCTCCGCCATGAAGCGCCGGGCGACCTCGACCGCGTCCTGGCCCCGCGTCGGCGTGCCGGCGTGCGCCCCGGCGGTGGTGACGGTCACCTCGGCCCACGCGTTGCCGAGCTGCGCGGCCGACGGCAGACAGCCGGTGGGCTCGCTGACGATGGCCGCGTCCGCGGCGAGCAGGCCCTCCGACAGCAGGAAGGCCGCGCCCAGCGCGCTGCCGTCCTCCTCGTCGGCGACGCCCTGGACCTCCAGACGGCCCGACCAGTCGTCCCGCCGCGCGAGGCGCTCGGCCGCGACCACCATGGCGGCGAGGCCTCCCTTGGTGTCGCAGGCGCCGAGCCCGTAGAGGAGGCCGTCGGCGATCCGGGCGACCAGCGGGTCGCCGCTCCAGCCCGCGGGCTCCGCCCCAGGGGGCGCGGCGGGCTTGGTGTCGAGGTGCGCCTGGAGGATCAGGTGCGGGCCCTCGCCGCGCTCCAGGACGGCGAGGACGTTCGGCCGGCCGGGCCGCGCGTAGCGCCGCCGGACGTCGAAGCCGGCCCGCTCCAGGCGGGCCTGGACGACGGCGGCGACCGGCTCCTCGTCGCCGGGCGGATTCGCGCTCGGCGCGGCGATGAGCTCCGCGCACAGCCGCACGACCGGATCGTCGGCCGGGGCGTGGACGGTGTCGGTCGGCGACGGGCTCGCCGCCGTCGCCGCAAGGTCAGTCATGGTGCAGTCCCTCCAGGTAGAAGCGCGCGGTCGAGTGCCTCGCCAGGTTCCGCGGGTCCGCGGTGAGCAGGCCGCGCCCGTCCAGCCACCGTTCCTTGGCCTCCGCCTGGTGCCGCAGCGAGGCGATCGTGCGTGGGTGGCGGATGTCCCGCCCCGCGACACCGGCGTACCGGCGCGGCAGCAGGGCGGGCCGCGGGTGGTCCCGGGGCACCGCGTCGAGCAGGGGGGCGAACCAGTCGTCCTCGGGGACGGCGGTGTCGACGAGCTCGGCGCCGGCGTCCGGCTCGAACCTCCACCGGCCCGGGTGACGCTGCGCCAGGTACCGGGGCAGCGGCAGGACCTCCACGCCGACCGGGGCGAGGACGGCGGCGATCCGGCTCGCCGCCCGGTCGAGCAGGACGACGGTGGAACCGCTCGGAGTGGCCCGCCGCAGCGCCTCGACGGCGCGGCGGTCCTCCGCCGGGCGGCCGTCGTCCGCGAGCAGCCCGCAGGCGGCGGCGGCCCACCGCTCCCAGTCCTCGTGGCCGTCCGTCCGGCCGGCGCCGCCGTCCAGTGCGGCCAGCAGGCGCCGGGCCCGCGCGGGGGCGTCCGGCCGCAGCGCCGTGAGGTAGGGGCTGAAGGCGATCAGCGGTCCCGCAGCCGCAATCGGGCCGGGCGGCTCCGGGGCGAGGAGGCGCAGGCGGGTCACCGCTCGCTCGCGGACGGCTTCGAGGTCGCGCTCGGCGGGGCTCGCGGGCGCTTCCCGCGGACCCGGATCCGCCGCGGGGCGCCCGTGGTTCATCGCGGACCACAGGCCGTTCAGCTCCTCCGGCAGATCGACCCCGGTAGGGCAGGGGGCGACGCACAGACCGCAGCCGGTGCAGTCCCAGAAGGTCCGGTCCACGGATCCGGAAGCGTCCCCGTCCCGCAGCGCGGCGAGCAGGGTCCAGACCCGCCCGCGCGGACCGTCGTGCTCCATCCGGGTCTCGAGGTAGGTCGGGCAGGAGGACAGGCAGAGTCCGCAGCGGGTGCAGCGGTCGAGCGTCGTGCCGGCGGTCGTCACATCACACCTCGAAGGCGGCCGCGACCCTGGACCCCAGGGAGGACGTGCCGCGGGAAGGGGGGCGGTGGGGTCCGGCCACGGCACCCGGGGGGTGCCAGAGCGCCCCGGGACCGGCGGAGGCGAAGGCCGGCTCGCCCGCGTCGCGCAGCCGTCGCAGCACCTCGACCAGGTGCCAGGGCTGACCGGTCCGGTGTTCCAGGTCGGCCCGGTCGGCCAGGGCCGTGACCACGGGGGAGTCCAGCGGGGATTCGCCCGCCCGGAGCTCGAAGGCGTGGGAGCGCAGCGCGGTGCGCAGGCGGGCGGCGTGCTCGTCCAGGGTCCCGCCGCGCACTTCGAGGAGGCCGGTCACCAGGACCCGGGCCGACGGCTCCAGGAGGACACCCAGAGAGGTGAACGGCAGGCCGAGGCGGTGCAGTTCGCGGCAGAGGAGGGCGCCCTGCGCGGGATCCGCCGCCTCGACCTCCAGGGAGCGGCGGTCGGTCGGGCGGGGCAGCAGCCGCAGCGAGACCGAGGTCAGCCGGCCGATCCGGCCCCGGCCGCCGAAGGCGAGTCTGCGCAGCTCGTAGCCGGAGACGTCCTTGGTGCAGGATCCGCCGACGGTCAGGACCTCGTCCGGCCCCGCCGAGAGTCCGGCCGACAGGACCAGGTCGCGGGCGCGGACCGCGAGGGTCTCCCGCAGGGCCGGGCTGCCGCGGTCGACCGCCGTGAGGACGGACGACTCCGCACCGCCGCCGAGGGGTTCGTACACCAGCTCCAGCCCGGTGCCGCGCAGGGCGTCTGCGACCGCCGCGAAGTCGACGTCGGCGGCAGCGATGTCCACGGCGCCGTCGCCGGTGCGGACGCGCAGCGCGGGGGCGCCGGCGGCAGCCGAACGGCGTCGGCCGGGCCCGGGGGAGCCGTCCGCGACCGGCCGCCCGCCCGGTTCGGTCTCCGGCCCGGTCGTCGGTGCCGGCTCCGGGAGGATCTTCCCCGGGTTGCACAGCCCGGCCGGGTCGAAGGCGTCCTTGATCCCCCGCATGACCAGGAGTTCGCGCGCGCCGTGGAACAGCGGCATGAACTCCGCCTTCTCCAGCCCGACTCCGTGCTCGCCGGAGAGCGAGCCGTCCAGCGCGGCGCAGTCGGCGAGCACATCGGCGAGGAACCCCCGCAGCTTCGTGCGGTAGTCGGGATCCGCCGGGTCGTAGAACGGCGCCGGGTGGACGTTCCCGTCCGCCGCGTGGAACGTGTTGAGGATGGGCAGGTCGTGCTGGTCCGCCCGGCGCCGCAGGGCGGCCATCAGTGTGGTGAGCCGGCTGCGCGGCACCACGGCGTCGAACAGGTAGTAGCACGGCCGCCCGCCGGTGGCGACCATGCGGCGGACCTTCTCCCTGACCAGCTGGGCGCGGGTCGCCATGAAGGCCCGGCTGGACAGCAGTTCCGACCGTCCGCCGGCCTGCGCCGTCGCCGCGGCCAGCGCGGCTGCCTGGTGGCGGACCTCTCCGGCCGTCCCCTCCACCTCGATGAACAGCAGTGAGGGGTCGCCGTGCACCGGCGCCCCCGGCACGTACGCGCTGGTGATCATGTCGATGGCGCTGGGGAGCAGGCCCAGGCCCAGGACCCGCTCGACGGTGGCGGCGGCCGCGTCCTGCTCGTCGAACCGCGCGACCAGGACCCGCGAGCACTCCGGCTCCCGTTCGACCCGCAGGGTGAGGCCGCGGATCGCACCGAGGGTGCCCTCCGAGCCGACCAGCACGCCGCGCAGGTCCAGCCCGCCCCGCCAGACGTCCTCCTCCCCGAACGCGGCGGTGCTCCCGTCGGGAAGGACCACGTCGAGCGCGACCACGAAGTTGGACGTCGGGCCGACCGCCAGGGCGTGCGGCCCGCCGGCGTTCTCGGCGACGTTCCCGCCCACCGTGCAGACCTGGTAGGACGAGGGGTCCGGCAGGTAGCGCAGCCCGTACGGCGCCAGCGCCTCCCGCAGGTCCGCCAGCACCACGCCCGGCTCGCAGCGGACCAGGCGCCGGTCGGGGTCGATCTCCAGGATGCGGTCCAGGTCCCGGGTCAGCAGGACCGCGCCGCCGCGGTCGGCGAGCGCCCCACCGCTGTAGCCGGTGCCGGCGCCGCGCATCACCCACGGCACCGAGTGGCGCCCGGCGGCCAGCACCAGGTCGCGCACGTCGTCACCGGAGCGCGGGACGAGCACGGCGTCGGGGCGGCGGCTGTCCAGCGACGCGTCGTAGGAGTGCAGGCCGAGGGTGGTCGGATCGGTGAGCACGCGCTGCGCCCCGAGCAGCTCCCGGGCCGCGTCGGCGAAGGCCGCGAGCCCCGCGGCGGGCGGGGCCTGCGGCGCGGGACGGCTCGGGGTCGGGCCGACGAGCCGCGGGCCGTGGCACAGTTCGAGGCCCGCGGCGGGGAGGCGGCCGTACCCCGGCCCGGGGGCGCTGGACGTCACAGGAACGCGTCCACCCGTGCGAGGTCCGCGGCGTCGGGGCACAGCTCGACCGCCACGGGGACGAACCGCGCCCACGCCCAGGCCATGACCTGCTGGGCCGACCGCCAGGCCAGGACCGCCTCCTCGGGCGTCAGGCCGTCGGCGTGCTCGACGCACCGCTTGAGCCCGGCCACCCGGTCCGCCGCCCGCAGGCCCTCGGCGCCGAACCGCTCCGTGATGAACGGGCGGGCCGTGGTCGCCCAGTCGGAGAGGATGACGATGTGGTGCCCGGCGTGCAGCTCCTCGGCGGTCAGCGCCAGGGCGAGCGCATCCTTGAGCGCCTCCTCCGCGTAGCGGGCGGACTCCACCACCAGGGGCGCCGGCGCGTTCAGCCAGTCGACGGCCCACGGCAGGTGGTCGAGGACGTTGCGGTAGTGGGACAGCGCACGGTGCACCGTACGGATCCACCCGGCGTCACGCCGGGGATGCTCCCGCAGGCAGTCGAGGTCCTCGGCCCTGCCGGTGAGCAGATGGAAGTTCGCGGCCCAGCCCGGGCCGATGGTGGGGGGCAACCGGTACCGGTTCGGCTGCTGCTCGCCTTCGAGGACCTTGCTGGTGACCGTGATCGTCCGGCCGGTGTGGTTGACCTCGGGCCGCATCGACAGCGTGAACGGGTGGCAGTCCACGTGCAGGGTGCGACCGTGCGGTGCGAGCGCGGCGCGGACGCCGGTCCACAGCCGGGCGGTCTCCAGGCGCAGGTCCGCCGCCCGCCCGGGCTCGGCGATGAAGTAGACGTTGAGGTTCGGGCCTCGGCGGTTCCAGTGGCCGCTCACGTAGCTGCCGGTGAGGAAGGCCGTGCGCACCAGCTCCGGGTGGCGGACGGCGAACTCGTCGATCGGCCGCACCACCAGGTCGGCCATCACCGTGTCGACCGGGAGGGGCCCGGTGGCGGACCCGGCGGCAGTGCTCGTCGTCGTCAGCACGCCGCCACCTCGACCGTCGTGCTGCTCTCGATGCTGAGCCGCGCGGCGGCGGCCACCTCGGCCAGGGCGGGCGGCGGCGCGCCGCGGGCCCCGGAGAGCGGGGGGCCGGGGGGGGGGCGCGGGGGGGGGTGGGCTGGGGGGGGGCTCGGGGCG
>NZ_JBHWBW010000134.1:0-1495 GCF_042735675.1 Kitasatospora sp. NPDC059571 | reverse complement strand
GGGTACGGCGGTGCACCGGCCGCGCAGCGCGGCCCCGGCGGGGTGGTCGGTGGGCCCGCCCCCGCGCCGGCCGCCCCCCCCGGCCCGGGCGCAGTCGGTGAAGTGCTGCAGCTCGTCGCGGAGCGCGCCGTGCCGCGCACCGGAGTGGTACGGCCAGAAGAAGAGGTCGGGCACCCGGACGCCCTGTTCGTCCCAGACGTGGAGGTCCGGTTCGTTGCGCGAGGTGAAGGTGGCGCCCTCGCTCTGGATGCTGCACTCGAAGGTGAAGCCGTACGGGCAACTCGGGGACAGATGCCAGGAGTTGCCGATGACGGCGCGCAGGCCGCCGTCCCAGTGCAGGACCAGGTCGACGACGTCCGGGTACGCGCGGCCGTACCACGACGTCGCGAAGGCGGTGACGCGGTCGGGGCGGGAGCCCGCGTACCAGATCGCGAGATCGATGTCGTGGATCATCGCGGTGTCCAGCGGGTGGACGCGTCCGTACACCTCCAGGGCCGACGGCTGGAACAGCCGTCGCAGCGTCATGTGCCGCAGTTCCCGGCCTTCCAGCTGCGCGCGCAGCACCGCCTGCCGGGGATCGAAGCGCAGGATGTGGCCGACGTAGAGGTTGCGGCCCCGTGCGGCCGCCAGGTCCACCAGTTCGCGGACCTCTCGGGGATCGAGGGCGAGCGGCTTCTCGACGATGACGTCGACGCCCGCCTCCAGGCCGCGCCGGACGCACTCGGCGTGACTCCCCTCGGGGACCACGACGTCGAGCACGTCGATCCCGGACGCGAGCAGGTCGTCCAGGGAGGTGAAGACCGTCGTGCCGGGGTCCAGCACCGGCTCGGGCTCGTCGCCGGCGTGGACGTGGAAGCCGTCCTGGGGGCTCGGAGCGCCCAGGCCCGCGGCGCGGGACGGGTCCGCGTCGTACACGCCGGTGACCACGGCGTTCGGGATCCCGGACCATGCCTGCAGGTGCAGACCGCCGAACCAGCCCAGGCCGACCAGTCCTATGCGGAGGTCGTCGCCCATCGAACCACCCTTCGTGAAGATTGAGCTCCCGCCCTTCGGGGCTGACCCGAAGAGCCTGGACGATCGAATAATGACCAGCCGCAGTCACGATAGTCAATATTGATAGTCATGCTATCCGCTATGCCCCATTTGCACCCCCGCCGGACGGCGGGGGCCCGGTCGTCCGTCGGGTGGATCCGGGTGCATAATCGGACGATTCGGACGGATCGCGCGATGACTAGGGATCTTGACAGGCTAGGTCGCGACTGTCACTATCGGTTCATCAAATTCGGTCCCGGTGGGTTCCGATAAATGATTCGACCGGGGGAATTAATGTCTCGGAAGTTCTTTGCCGCCGCCCTTCTGGCTCTTGCGGCTTTCCTGGTGCCCGCGCCGTTCGCCTCAGCGGCGACGGGGGCGACGGTCCAGGCCGGGCCTGGACCGACCGGTGACGTCCCGCTCTGTTGCTGAGCGGGCGGGCCTTGTCGGCGTGCATGTGAAG
>NZ_JBHWBW010000133.1:0-17653 GCF_042735675.1 Kitasatospora sp. NPDC059571 | reverse complement strand
CCCCGGCTACTTGTACACCTTCCGGGTTGTGGTCTACATGTTCCCGCCGTAGCCCGCCCCCGGGCCCCGCGAGGGCCCCCGCCGCGGGGGGGGGCCCTCGTGCATCCGCCGGAGAACCGGCGGGCGGATCAGTGCGCCGAGGCGCTGGGGGAGGCGGTGCCGGTCGCGGTGGCGGTGCCGGTGCCGGTCGCGGTCGCCGAGGCGGTCGCGCTGCCGGTGGCGGTCGCCGAGGCCGAGGCGCCCGCGGACGGCGACGCGGCGGCGGTCGCCGAGGCGGTGGCCGACGCGGTGGGCTCGGCCTTCGGGCCGAACGAGGCGTACAGGCCGGTGGCCGGGCGGACGCCCGCCGGGACGGCGGCCTTGCCCGCGGTCTTGAACGAGAAGGTGGTGTCGGCGTAGCCGCCGACCGGCAGCTTGGCCGGCGCCAGGTGCGCGGCCGGCTGGCCCTCGCCGCCGAGCAGCACGGAGCCGCCCACCGGGATGACGATCTCGGAGAGCGCCGCGCCCTTGGCGTCGGTGAAGGTCGCGGAGCCCGCGCCGGCCACCTCGATCGACTGCAGCACCTCCGGGGCGGACCCGGTGTTGCTGATGTTGACGGTGATGTTCGCCGGGGTGGTCGCCTCGGCCGCGCCCTCGGCGGCCGTCCGGGCCGGGGTCACTACGAGGATGTTGTTGAGGCGGAGGGTCGTGCCGATCGACGTCGCCGCGTTGTCCGGCTTGATCTCCAGCGTCGCCGCGTCGTTGCCGGTGGCGCACGCGGACAGCGGGAGGATGGCGGCAAGAACGAGGGCGGCGATGGCGCCGCGTCGAAGGCTCCGGCTCACGGCGGCGACTTCTCCTTGGATGAGGATCACGTATCGGGTGGTCAGCGATCAGACTACCGACCGCCCCTGCCCGCTTCTCACGGGGTGGCCCCGTGTCGCGGCCGGGGCCGCCGTCCGCACCCGCGGCGCGCGCACCGGGGCGCCCGGGACGCCCACGAACCGGTGCAGGTCGCCCGGGGTTCCGACACGGGCGACGGGGCGCCGACGCGGACACGACGCGCACCATGGCAAAAACTCAAGATCCAATCATGGTTTCGGGAGTGTTGCCAGAGGTTTCGCCGAGCCGCTGCACCGCCTCCGACCTGCGGGAAGCCTCCGTCGAACACCGGTCGCAGCACGTCATGGGGGTCCTTGTCAAGCCCTGAGACCGGCCCTGACCTGCGCAAACGCCCTTCGGGTGCGCTCCGAAGCGTGTTATTCTGGAAAGCCACGGAAGGGGTCCTGTCACATGACGTTCAAGGTTGGCGACACGGTGGTCTACCCCCATCACGGGGCTGCGCTGATCGAGGCCATCGAAACTCGCCAGATCAAAGGTGTGGACAAGACCTACCTGGTGCTCAAGGTGCAGCAGGGAGATCTGACGCTGCGCGTTCCCGCCGAGAACGCAGAGTTCGTCGGCGTGCGCGACGTGGTCGGTCAGGAAGGTCTCGACCGGGTCTTCGAGGTGCTGCGCGCGCCGTACACCGAGGAGCCCACCAACTGGTCCCGGCGCTACAAGGCGAACCTCGAGAAGCTCGCCTCGGGCGATGTCATCAAGGTCGCGGAGGTCGTCCGCGACCTGTGGCGCCGCGAGCGCGAGCGCGGTCTGTCGGCCGGTGAGAAGCGGATGCTCGCCAAGGCCCGGCAGATCCTGGTCAGCGAGCTCGCGCTGGCCGAGAACACCAACGAGGACAAGGCGGAGACGCTGCTCGACGAGGTCCTCGCCTCCTGAGGCCTCCGGGCGGCCGTCCTTCGGCGGTCCTCACCACGCCCAGCGCCCGATGTCGGAGATCACCCCGGGGTGATGTCCGGCACGTCGGGCGCTTCGGCGTGTCCGGCCCGGCCCCGTGCGGGGTGTGCTGGAGCACCCGCCCGTCGCACCGGGCGCCCCGCCGCGCTGCCGCGGCGTGCGTGCCCGTACGGGAGGGTCTACTAACGTGCAGTCGGAAGGGGGTCCTGGTGTCCGCCGGTCGGCGCACGCCAAGGCCATACCCACTTCGCCGAAGGAGCGAAACCTGAACGGCACAGCAGCAGTTGCAGCGGTCGTCCCGGCCGCCGGTCGCGGGGAGCGGCTGGGGCCCGGCGCGCCCAAGGCCCTGCGCGAGCTCGGCGGCGTCCCGCTGCTGGTCCACGCGGTGCGCGCACTGGCCCGCAGCCGGGCGGTCGGCCTGGTCGTGGTGGCAGCGCCGCCGGACGGCGTCGCCGACGTGGCCGCCCTGCTGGACGGGCACGGCCTGGACCGGCAGGACGTCCGGGTGGTGGCCGGCGGGGCCACCCGCCAGGAGTCGGTGCGGCTCGGACTGGCCGCGATCCCGGAGGACACCGGGATCGTGCTGGTGCACGACGCGGCGCGCCCGCTCGTCCCGGTCGAGGTGGTGGACGCGGTCGTCGCCGCCGTCCGCGCCGGGGCCGAGGCCGTGGTGCCGGCCGTCCCGCTGGCCGATACGGTCAAGCGCGTCGAGCCGCAGGCGCCCGGGATCCCCGAGCCCGTGCTGGACACCCCCGACCGGGCCGTGCTGCGTGCCGTGCAGACCCCCCAGGGCTTCCGCCGGTCGGCGCTGCACGAGGTGCACGAGAAGGCGCTGGCCGAGGAGTCGGCCGGCGGCCTGCCGCCGGTGACCGACGACGCCGGACTGATCGAGCGCTTCGGCGGCCGGGTGGTCGTGGTGCCCGGCCACGAGGAGGCGTTCAAGGTGACCCGTCCGCTGGACCTCGTACTCGCCGAGGCCGTGCTCGCCCGCAGGAGGGCCTCCGATGGCTTCTGACCCGACCGCCGCGCCGCTGATCCCGCTGGTGGGCATCGGTACGGACGTGCACGCCTTCGAGGCCGGCCGGCCGCTGCGGGTGGCCGGTCTCGACTGGCCCGACTCGCCGTACGGGCTGGCCGGGCACTCGGACGCCGACGTCGCCGCGCACGCCGCCTGCGACGCGCTGTTCTCCGCGGCGGGCGTCGGGGACCTGGGCGCGCACTTCGGCACCGACCGCCCGGAGTGGGCCGGTGCCGCGGGCGTCGCGCTGCTCGCCGAGGCGGCCCGGATCGTGCGCGCCGAGGGTTTCGAGATCGGCAATGTCGCGGTGCAGGTGATCGGGGTCCGGCCGAAGATCGGCAAGCGCCGGGCGGAGGCCCAGGCGACGCTGTCCGCGGCGGTCGGGGCGCCGGTCTCGGTCTCCGGGACGACCACCGACGGACTGGGGCTGACCGGCCGCGCCGAGGGCCTGGCGGCGATCGCCACGGCGCTGGTCTACCGGGTGCGCTGAGCGCGCGTCCGCCCGGCGCGGGCGGACGCCGCCCACCCGTTCGGGTGACCTCTGGAACACATCGGGGCTGACGGGCGCTCAGTAAGGGTGCGTACGCGGCACGCCCGGTAGCGTGACCGCGAGGCATCCGGCCGCGGGTGGCGGCCGTCACAGGCCGAGCAAAGGAGACCCCGATGGCCGCATCCCTGTCGGACCGGGCGAAGAAGCTTCTGGACGGGACGACCTTCGCGGTGCTGTCGACCGTGCAGCCCGACGGCAGCCCGCAGTCGTCCGTCGTCTGGGTGAAGCGGGACGGCGACGACATCCTCTTCTCCACCTTGGAGGGGCGGCGCAAGCACCTCAACATGACGGCCGACCCGCGGATCAGCCTCGTCATCAATCCGCCGGAGCACCCGTACGACTACCTGGAGGCCCGCGGCGCGGTCACCATGACCCGGGCCGGCGGCCGCGACCTGATCAACGAGCTCTCCC
Source organism: Kitasatospora sp. NPDC059571 (assembly GCF_042735675.1). Classification (NCBI taxonomy): domain Bacteria; kingdom Bacillati; phylum Actinomycetota; class Actinomycetes; order Kitasatosporales; family Streptomycetaceae; genus Kitasatospora; species Kitasatospora sp. NPDC059571. Next base: position 13,901 of record NZ_JBHWBW010000133.1, on the reverse strand, counting down.
GGAAGTACCGAGGTCAGGACTACACCGCCGACGGCCCCGAGGACGTCAGGGTGGTCGTACGGCTCTCCCCCCGCAAGATCGTCGGCAACATCTGACCCGCAGTCCGGGCCGCCGGGCGGCGGCGGCTTCGCGGCGATCTGCCCGCGGAGGTGGCGGGGCACCCCCGTGCGCCCACTACGCTTGACGCTGTGAGCCTTCGCCTGTACGACACCCACGACCGCCAGGTACGCGACTTCGTCCCGCTTGTACCGGGCTGTGTCTCGATCTACCTGTGTGGCGCGACCGTCCAGGCGCCCCCGCACATCGGGCACATCCGGTCCGGCCTCAACTTCGACATCATGCGGCGGTGGTTCGCCTACCGCGGCTACGACGTCACCTTCGTGCGCAATGTCACCGACATCGACGACAAGGTGATCCAGAAGGAGCGCGAGCTCGGCACCCCGTGGTGGCAGATCGCGTACGCCAACGAGCGCGCCTTCAACGACGGTTACACCGCGCTCGGCTGCCTGCCGCCCACGGTGGAGCCGCGTGCCACCGGCCATGTGCCGGAGATGATCGAGATGATGCGCGGCCTGATCGAGCGCGGCCACGCCTACGAGTCGGAGGGCAACGTCTACTTCGACGTGAAGTCCTTCCCCGACTACCTGGCCCTCTCCAACCAGAAGCTGGAGAACCTCCAGCAGCCGTCGGGTGAGGGCGAGACCGGCAAGCGGGACCCGCGCGACTTCGCCATGTGGAAGCGGGCCAAGGAGGGCGAGCCCAGCTGGGAGACCCCCTGGGGCCGCGGCCGCCCGGGCTGGCACCTGGAGTGCTCCGCCATGGCGCACAAGTACCTGGGCAGCGCCTTCGACATCCACGGCGGCGGCCTCGACCTGATCTTCCCGCACCACGAGAACGAGATCGCCCAGTCGAAGGCGTTCGGCGACGAGTTCGCGGCCTTCTGGGTGCACAACGCCTGGGTCACCATGAGCGGCGAGAAGATGAGCAAGTCGCTGGGCAACTCGGTGCTCGTCTCCGAGATGGTCCAGCGCTGGCGCCCGATCGTGCTCCGCTACTACCTGGCTGCCCCGCACTACCGCTCGATGATCGAGTACAGCGAGGACGCGCTGCGCGAGGCTGAGACCGGGTTCGCCCGGATCGAGGGCTTCATCCAGCGCGTGGTGGAGCGCTGCGGCGCGGTCGACGCCGCGCCGGAGGTCCCGCTCGCCTTCGCCGAGGCGATGGACGACGACCTCGGCGTCCCGCAGGCGCTCGCCGTCGTGCACACCGCCGTCCGCCAGGGCAACAGCGCCCTGACCGCGGACGACAAGGAGAGCGCGGTGGCGCGTCTGGCCGAGGTCCGTGCGATGCTCGGAGTGCTGGGCCTCGACCCGCTCGACGAGCAGTGGGCCGGCGCCGACCGCGGCGACGACCTGCACGGCGTGGTCGACTCGCTCGTCCGGCTGGTGCTGGAGCAGCGCCAGGCGGCCAGGGCCCGCAAGGACTTCGCCACCGCGGACGCCATCCGTGACCAGCTCGGCCTGGCCGGGCTGGCGATCGAGGACACCCCGTCCGGCCCCCGCTGGACGATCAGCAACCAGTAGCCCCGTCCACGACGGGGTGAGGGTGGGCCGCAGCCGTTCGACCGGCTACGGCCCATCCTCATGACGAACCTCAAGACGTAGAAGAGACAGGAAGTTCAGCCATGGCCGGCAACAGTGCACGCAGGAACCGCCGCAACCCCGGGTCGAAGAAGGGCGCGAGTGTCGGTACCGGCGGCCACAGCCGGAAGGCACTGCAGGGCAAGGGCCCGACCCCGCCCGGCGAGGCCCGCAAGGGGCACCCGAAGCAGCGGGCCGCCAACGCGGCCCTCAAGCGCGAGCGGGACGCCAAGTCGCGGGCCGGCATGCGCCGCGCCGGCGGCGGCGGCCGGGGCGGCCGCGGCGGCGCCGGTGCCGCCGAGCTGGTCGTCGGCCGCAACTCGGTGGTCGAGGCGCTGCGGGGCGGCGTGCCCGCCACCGCGCTGTACGTGATGCAGTTCATCGACACCGACGACCGGGTGCGCGACGCCTACCAGGCCGCCAACGAGCGCGGCGTGCCGCTCATGGAGGCCCCCCGCGCGCAGCTCGACCAGATGACCGGCGGCCTGAACCACCAGGGCCTGGTCCTCCAGGTTCCGCCGTACGAGTACGCGCACCCCGACGACCTGGTCGCCGACGCGGCCGACAACGGCGAGGCGCCCCTGATCATGGCGCTCGACGGGGTCACCGACTCCCGGAACCTCGGAGCCGTGGTCCGCTCCGCCGCCGCCTTCGGCGCGCACGGCGTGGTCATCCCCGAGCGCCGTGCCGCCGGTATGACCGCCGGCGCCTGGAAGACCTCCTCCGGCGCCGCGGCCCGGCTGCCCGTCGCCCGGGCCACCAACCTGACCCGCGCGCTGGAGGCCTACCAGAAGGCCGGCCTGATGGTCGTCGGCCTGGCCGCCGACGGCGAGGCCGAGATCGGCGACCTCGAGGTGCTCACCGGCCCGGTCGTCGTGGTGGCGGGTTCCGAGGGCAAGGGCCTGTCCCGGCTGGTCTCGGAGACCTGCGACATCCGGGTCCGGATCCCGATGCCGGGTGAGACCGAGTCGCTGAACGCGGGCGTGGCCGCCGGCATCGTGCTCTACGAGGCCGCCCGGATGCGCGCCAAGCAGGGCTGAGGACCGCCCTCGACCGCTTGCTGAGAGGAACCGATCGGGTCCGGCCGGGCCCGATCGGTTTTCTCATGATCACTTCAAATTCGCGCCGCGAATCCACCCGGGAGAGTGTCCTCGGGGGGTGTCACCCGGTTAGAGGGGTGTGGACACCAGAACACCTCGGCGCCCCGGGCAGGGCGGCACGGCGGGGATAGATCCCGGCCCCGACCTCAACACGGTCAAGGTGCCGTCCGACCCCGCGAAGCTCAGCAGCACCCAGGCCAGCTTCCGCATCCGGCTCGCCGCCCCGGTGGCCCCGCTGATCGATGCACCGGGCGCGGCCTTCGGGGATCCCTATGGCATGCACACCGGTGCGTACGGCAGCGTCCACGGGGACGCCTATGCCGGTGCGCACGCCGGTGCCGCCGGGTTCGGCTCGCGCCCGCTGATCACCCCGCAGGTGGTCGTGCCGAGCACCCAGGTCCCGGCCTTCGCCGGCGCGGGTGTCGGTGCCGGGCCGCGCCGCAAGCGCCGGGTCACCACGGTGACCTGGACGGGCCAGGCGGCCCCCGGCGACCTCGCGGCCACCCAGCTGCTGGAGGCCGTCCGGCTGACCACCGTGCCCGCCCCGGCCGGCGCCCCGGCCGGCGCCCCGGCCGGCGCCGAGACCCAGCCGCTGCACGCCGTGCCGCGGCAGTCCGGACCACCGCCCGAGCTGCCGTACGCCGCGCCGCTGACACCCGGCTGGGCACCCAGCGGCGAGCTGCCCGAGGTCTCGGCGGCCGCCCCCGCACCGGGTGACGGCCGGCACGCCTGGCACCCCGGGCGCCGGGTCGACCTCGGCCTGGTCCTTCTGCCGCTGCGCATCGTCCTCGGCTCGCTCTCGGTCTACGCGGGCTTCAGCAAGCTCTGCGACCCGGTGTACTTCGACGGCGGCGACCGCGGTTCGATGATGCGCTGGCTCTCCTCGCTGCACCCGTGGCGGGTCGCCGAGCCACTGCTGGCCTTCGCGATGAACCATCCGGTCGGCGCGGGGCTCGGGGTGGCGTTCACCGAGATCGTGGTGGGCGTGCTCACCATCCTCGGCCTGTGGCAGCGGGCCGCCTCGGCGGCCGCGATGGCGCTCTCGGCGGCCCTGCTGTTCACGGTGAGCTGGCGGGCCGTACCGGTCTACGACGCCCCCGACCTGATCTTCCTGGCCGCGTGGAGCCCGCTGCTGATCGCGGGCGCGCCGTTCGCCTCGCTGGACGGCCGGATCGCCCTGGACGCCTGGCGGCAGTACGGGCCGGAGGCGCCGCGTGCGGTCCGCCGGCGGGTACTGCGCCGCGGCTCCGTGGTGAGCACGGTGGTCGTCGGGCTCACCCTGCTCATCGGGTCGATGCTCGGCGCCGCCGTCCGCACCGGCGGCCAGACCGGCGGGCCCGTGCGGCAGCCCAGTGACTACGGATCCCCGCTGTGGCCCTCCGACGGCGCCTCGCCCTCCCCGTCGCCGACGCCCACGCCCAGCCCGTCGCCGACCCCCACCCGGTCCACCTCGCCCTCTCCGTCCGGCTCGCCCTCCGGCAAGGGGACGAAGTCGAAGTCGACCAGGACACCCGGGAGCACGGGCACGGGCGGCACGTCGAGCCCCGGCCGGTCCGGCCACGGCGGCTCGGGCGGCGGCTCCGGCGGTGCCACGCCGCGGCCCGGCAGCAGCGCCGGTCTGATCGGCGGCGTGCTCGGCAGTGGTCCGATCGGCGGTCTCACGCTCGGCATGGAGCGCACGGGAGGCGACATGACGGCCTGACGGACCGTCCACCGCGCCCCGGCACACCGCGACGGCCCTTCCACCACGGGGTGGGAGGGCCGTCGCCGTGCTGCCGCCGGCGCCGGGGCGGTGCGGCCGGCCGACAACGGGGCCGTCCGGGTCTGTCAGTCGTTCAGGCGGCCGGCGGCGGCGAGCTCCTTGGCGGCTTCGGTGAGGTCCTTGGCGGTGTCGATGGCCCGCCAGTAGCAGCCCTGGGGGAGCTGATAGCCCGCCAGCTGCTTGGCCCGGGCCAGCTGCGGGAAGGTCGTCCGCTCGTGGTCGCCGACCTCGGGCAGCAGGTCGCGGAAGGCCGGACCGAAGACGTACAGGCCGGCGTTGATGAGGAACGGCGACGGCGGCGCCTCGATGAAGTCCAGGACGTTGCCGAACTGGTCGGTCTCCACGGCGCCCCAGGGGATCCGCGGGCGGGCCAGCGCCAGCGTGGCGACGGCGGCCCGCTCGTGGTGGAAGGCGGCCATCTCGCGGAGGCTGAAGCGCGTCCAGATGTCGCCGTTGGTGGCGTACCACGGCTCGCCGGGACGGGGCAGCGCGGCGGAGGCGTACTTCAGGCCACCGCCGCGGCCGAGCGGCTCGTGCTCGATTACCGTGTCGACGCGCAGCGGGAGGTCGGCGGAGGCCAGCCAGTCCTGCAGGACCTCGGCGAGGTGCCCGCAGGAGATCACCACGTCGGTCACGCCCTCGGAGGCCAGCCAGGCCAGTTGGTGGCCGATGATCGGCACGCCCGTGCCGGGGATCTCGACCAGCGGCTTCGGCCGGTCGTCGGTGTAGGGGCGGAGCCGGGAGCCCTGGCCGCCGGCGAGGATGACGGCCTGCGTCACGGCCGGGGCGGGTGAGGCGAGGGCGGCCGCCTGCGGCGGCGTGAGGTCAGCGGTCATAGCCAGAACAATAGGGTCCGCATGCGGCGGACCCCAGTGTTCACAGCGCTTCCCGACGGGAGCGGCGGGCCTCCCGCGCCGGCCGGGCAGCGGCGGGCGCCCACCGCACCGGTGAACGCCCGCCGACGGGGTGTCAGCCCGTGACGCCCGAGGCGAACGAGCCGTCGCAGACCGGGCGGGCGAAGGAACGGGCCCGCTGCACGTCGCCCTGGTACTTGCGGACCGCCTCGCGGCCGAGATCGGCCGCGAGCGAGGTGCAGTACGGGGTGAGCGAGGGCTTCTCGCGCATCGTCCGCTCCAGCAGGTCGAGCGCGGTGCCGGGGTTGTGGGCGCGCAGCTCCTCCAGCAGGTCGGCGCGGAGCGCGTCCTGCGGGGCGAGGCCCTGGGTGTCCGCGACCGTCGCGGAGCGGCCGATGCTGCCGTCACCGCTGGACGCCGCGACCACCTGCTGGTCGAGCCCGGTCGGCGGTGCCCACGGAACCCGGGTCACGGCGAGGGTGCCGGTGGTCACCAGGATCACCGGCAGGGTGAGGGCCACGGTCTGGCCGATGCGGCGTAGGAGCTGTTTCACGCACAGGAGCGTAGCGGTGGGTAGCGGCCGACATGCATTCCGTTACACCAATGAGTGACACGTGTCCCGTTTTGTTCCGCCGCCAGGTTGACGCTGCGCCGCGCGGGGCCCGCGGTGACCGGTGCCGGCCGGTCGGGCCCGGCAGGTCCGGAGGCCGTCCGGCCCGGACGGCGACGGCCCCCGCCGCGGTGCGAGCGGGGTGCTCGCGGTGCGACGGGGGCCCGTGCGTGGCGGTGCCGGGGCCTTACTTGCTCAGGCGCTCGCCGGTGCTCTTGGAGAAGACGTGGGTCTCGCCGCCGGTCGGGACGACGTGGACCGTCTCGCCCTTCTGCGGGATCTGGCGGCCGTGGACGCGGACGACCAGGTCGGTGTCCTCGCCGCCGATCTTCGTGGTGCCGTAGACGAAGCCGTCCGCGCCGAGCTCCTCGACGACGTTGACGGTGACCGCGACGCCCTCGATGCCGCCGCCCTGGACGATCTCGAAGTGCTCCGGGCGGATGCCGACGGTGACCGTCTTGTCCGAGCCGGCGCCGGCCAGGTCCTCGCGGGAGATGTTGATGACCGAGCCGCCGAACTTCACGCCGCCGTCGACCAGCGGGACGTCCACCAGGTTCATCGCGGGGGAGCCGATGAAGCCGGCGACGAAGACGTTGGCGGGCTTGTCGTACATCTTGCGGGGGGCGTCGACCTGCTGCAGCAGACCGTCCTTGAGCACCGCGACGCGGTCGCCCATGGTCATGGCCTCGGTCTGGTCGTGGGTGACGTAGACCGTGGTGATGCCCAGGCGGCGCTGCAGGCCGGCGATCTGGGTACGGGTGGAGACGCGGAGCTTGGCGTCGAGGTTCGACAGCGGCTCGTCCATGAGGAAGACCTGCGGCTCGCGGACGATCGCGCGGCCCATGGCGACACGCTGGCGCTGACCGCCGGAGAGCGCCTTCGGCTTGCGGTCCAGGTACTGGGTCAGGTCGAGGATCTTCGCGGCCTCCTCGACCTTCGCGCGGATCTCGGCCTTGTTCACGCCGGCGATCTTCAGGGCGAAGCCCATGTTGTCCGCGACGGTCATGTGCGGGTAGAGCGCGTAGTTCTGGAACACCATGGCGATGTCCCGGTCCTTCGGCGGGAGGTGGGTGACGTCGCGGTCGCCGATGCGGATGGCGCCGCCGTTCACGTCCTCCAGGCCCGCCAGCATGCGGAGGCTGGTCGACTTGCCACAACCGGAGGGGCCGACCAGGACGAGGAACTCGCCGTCCTCGACGTGCAGGTCCAGGGCGTCGACGGCGGGCTTGGTGCCGCCCGGGTACAGACGGGTCGCCTTGTCGAACGTGACAGAAGCCATGGCTGTGCTCTCCTTCACCGGCAGGAACGTGCCGGACGATCCGAGTAAAGGTTGGATTGTCTGGCCGGCGTGCACGGGCGTGGTCTGCACCGGGCGAGCCGACTCCCCGCGACGGTACCCGTACGTTCATCCGGTTGTCAGCCCCTGCCGGTGGCCGAATTCGGCATCGGCCGGATCACAAGCCGGACACACCGCCCAAACCGACCCGGCCCGACGGAGATCTTGCACGACTCAACCACCCCCACTGGCCCGCCCCCGCCCGCTACACTGCCCGTGGTACCGCCGTGGCCTGCCGCGGACGGTCACCGTGCCTCCTTAGCTCAGCTGGCCAGAGCACCGCTCTTGTAAAGCGGGGGTCGTCGGTTCGAACCCGACAGGGGGCTCGTTTGTTTGATCAGGTCAGCGGCCTGGCGAACACGGAAGGGCCCCGGACCGTCATCGGTCCGGGGCCCTTCTGCATCGAGACCCGACCTCAGTGGCCGGTCCACGGGGCTCATCGCCCCCTGCTCGCTACTTCACGGCGTAGGCGCGCAGCACGGTCTGGCTGACCGTGTTGCCCGCGCTGTCGTGGGCGGTGGCGCGGATCGACACGTACCCGGCCGAGCCGGGCGCCCTGACGTCCGCGGTCCAGTGGCCGTCGGCGGTCTTCCGCAGGGCGAGCGGGGTCCAGTGCGCGCCCTCGTCGTAGGAGACCTGCAGCGCCGCTCGGTCGACCGTCCCGGCTCCGGTGACGTCGGGCAGGTGGGAGGCGGTCAGGGTGAGCGCGGACCGCCGGCCCGTCGTGCCGGCCGGGTCGGTGGTGACGCCGTAGTCGAGCTGGATCAGCGGGAGGTCGGCGTAGCCGTTCCCGGAGGTGAATCCCCATTCGGTCCGGGTGGCCGTCGAGGTGGGGAACACCGTGCTCTGGGCGGTCTCGGCGACCAGCCGGTAGCGCAGCGGGTCCGGGCGGACCGGGGTGAAGGTGTTGAGCTGCTGGTGGTCGGTCGACTTGACGAGGGTGTCGCCCTGGTAGAGCGAGACCGTCTCGTGCAGCTGGTCCGGGGTCGACTGCCAGTCGCCGAAGTCGTAGCCGGTGTGGCCGTTGCCCCCGTCGCCCCAGGCCGGGATGTTGAGGGAGAAGTAGTCCCCCTGCCGGTTGGGCAGCACGCTGTCGCCCAGCCTCGGGTGGATCACCGGGGAGAACCACTGGTCGTCGGCCCGGGAGCCGGGCTTCGGGTCGACGAGCTGCGCGCGCTCCTCGACCACATCGGTGATGCCGGACTGCTCGTACCAGGTGAAGGCGCCGTGGCCCGGGGTGACCCAGTCGGTACGTGCCGTCCCGAGCGACTGGCGCTGGTCGAAGCCGACCGCGTACTGGTCGAAGTCCTGCAGGTCGTACCGGCCGTTGTAGCCGGGCGCGTCGGGCCGGCCGGCGAAACGGGAGTCGAACCGGGCGAGGTCGCGCTCCGTCGGACGGTACGTCATGTCGGCCGCCGGGACCGCGCCGTCGTGCCGCTCCACCAGGTCGTAGACGTACGGCGAGGAGGGGGTCGAGGTGACCTCCAGCCGCAGACCCGGCCGAGCGGCCGCCGCGATCAGTGCGGCGCCCTCGCTCGATCCCAGGCTCGCGACCTCGATCGGGCTCCGGCTGACGTAGTCCGCGCCGCCGTACCAGCTGTTGAGCCGGCCGGCGGTGTCGTTGACGACCAGCAGCAGCGCGGCCCCCGCCGCGGTGGCGGCCGCGACCTGGGCGTTGTTGGCCGCGACCTGGTCGGCGAGGTTCGCCTTCCGGGAGAACGTGACGACCACGGCCTTGCCTGCGGCGTCCAGTCCGGCGTAGTCCGAGGCCAGGCCCTGCCCGGCGGAGACCACTCCCAGCCTGCGGGTGCCGGCCGGGAGCATCGAACTGCCGCTCATGACCATGAGGTTGGGGAAGTCCCCGGCCGCGGTGTCCAGGCCGTGGGAGCCGGGCCCGTCGGCCGTGAGGGCCAGCGGCGGCGCGCCCCTGCGCCAGCGGGTGTCGAAGTGGAAGCTGCCGTTGGTCACCGGAGCGGTGCTCTGCGCCCAGACACTGGTGTAGGAGACCGGCACCATGTAGTTCCCGTTGAGGACACCGCCGTCGGCGGTGGTCCGGTTCCACTCGACCCGCAGCTCCTGATCGGCGGAGGCCTTCGGGGTCACCGCGGAGACCCGGTGCGCCCGGCGGGCGTCCAGGCCGGCGGTGCGGTCCTGGTCGAGGGCGATCTGCGGCACGGACAGCACGCCCAGGCCGAGGTCCTCGGGCCCGGCCGCGCCCGGCAGGTCCGCGTACATCAGCAGCGAGTACTCGCCCTTCGGCAGGCGCAGCGCGGTGGTGCCGGAGTCCGGGATCTGGATCTGGATCGGGTTCGGGTCGCCGGTCCGGTAGATCGCCGCGTAGCCGGAGAGCGGCTTGCCGGCGCGGTCGGTCGCGTTGACGGTGAGGTTGTAGCGCTCCGGCTCGCGGTCGAGGCCGATCAGGGTGTGCGCCACCACGGCGCCGGTGGCGTCGGTCGCCTCGACCTGGCCGTCCGTCACTCCGTAGGCGGCGGCGGTCGGGTCCGCGGTGACGGTCACCTGCGCGGTGCCGCGGGCCGGGACGGTGACGGTGGGCGCCGAGAGCGCGAAGACGCCGGCCGCGGCTGCTGTGCCGTCCGGTGCGGTGCCCTTGGCCGCCAGGTTGAGCGTGACGTCGGCGCCACCGCCGTTGGTGTAGGTGACGGTCCGCGACGACGGCCTGTCCGCGGTGTGCGGCCAGGAGAAGAAGCCCGACCAGGCACTGGCGGACGCGGTGACGGTGCCGAGCAGGGCGGCCTTGGCGTCCACGCGGCCCGCACCGCCGTCGGTCACCGCGATGCCGGCGGTCTCCCTGCTCGTACTGACCAGCGCGTCCTTGATCCGCTGGCCGGTCCAGTCGGGGTGCTCCTCGGCGAGCAGCGCGGCGGCGCCCGCCACGTGCGGGGTCGCCATCGAGGTGCCGCTGGCGGTGGTGTAGTACTGGCCCGCCGGGGTGCCCATGGTGGTGCCGTCCGCGCGGGCGGCCAGGATGTCCACGCCGGGCCCGGTGATCTCGGGCTTGAGGCCGCCGTCCGGGATCCGCGGGCCCGTGCTGGAGAACCAGGCGAGTCGGTCGCCGGAGTCCACCGCGCCCACGGTCAGGGCGGAGGCGGCCGCGCCGGGCGAGCCGATGCCGCCCGCGCCCGAGTTGCCTGCCGCGATGACGAACAGGGCACCGGTGGAGGCGCTCAGGTCGTTGACCGCCTGGCTCATCGGGTCGGTGCCGTCGCTGGGTTCGGGGGATCCCAGGCTCATGCTGATGACCTTGGCGTGCTCGGTCTGCGCCGCCCACTGCATGCCGGCGATGATCCAGGACTCGTCGCCGGAGCCCTCGTTGCTGAGCACCTTGCCGACGAGCAGGTGGGAGCCGGGGGCGACGCCCTTCTCCTTGCCGCCCGAGGCCGCGCCGGTGCCGGCGACGGTGGACGCGGTGTGGGTGCCGTGGCCGTGGTGGTCGGCGACGTCCTCGCCGGGGACGAAGCTCTGCGCGGCGGCGACCTGGCCGACCAGGTCGGGATGGGCGGCGTCGATGCCGGTGTCCAGGACGGCGACGTCGACACCCTTGCCGTCGACGCCCGCGCTCCACGCGTCCGGTGCGCCGATCTGGGCGGTGCTCTGCGCGAGGGTGGCCCTGACCTTCCCGTCCAGCCAGATGTGGCTGATGTGGTCGCCGAAGACCGCCGGTCCGGGTGCGGACCGCGCCTGCGGCACCGCCGTGTTCCCGGCCGCGGTCCGCTGATCGGCACGGGACCTGGCCCGCGCCACCGAGTCCGCGGGCGTGAGGTCCTTCCAGAGGCCGGCTGCCCGCGCTCGGTCGGCCGACGCCGCCGCGCCGCCGATCGCCGGCAGGGGCCGCTGCGCGGTCAGTCCGGCGGGCGGGGCGGGCACGCTGCGCGCGGTGCTGTCGTACTGGACGATGAGCGGCAGCGCCGGCGTCCGCGCGTCGTCGTAGCCGTCGGCTATGAGCCGGGTGACGTCGAACAGGCGCTGGTCCAGCACGCCCGCGGCGAGGTAGGGCAGCGCCTCGGTCGGATAGACGTACAGGTCCTTGCCCACCTGCTGGGTCTGGACGCCGCCGGTCAGGGTGGCCGGGCGCCGGACGTCGGCGACGCTGTGCCCGTCGGCGAGGGTGGTGACGGTGACCCTGTCGCCGGTGATCAGGGTGACGGTGTGGGTGCCCGGGAGGGCGGGGGCCTGGGCGGCATCGGCCTGGGTGGTGGCCTGCCCGCCTGCGTACGCACCTGACGAGGTTGCCGCCAGGACCACGACGGCCGCGCCGAGGGCCAGCAGCCCTCTGCGGCGTGGGGTTGAAGATGGCACGGGAATGCCCTCCGGAAGGTGGGGCGAACGGGAGTGCTGGACATTCTTGGTGATCCGTCAGGTGGGGCGAACTCAATTGCCGGGCGGCCTACCGCCTTGGCGGAAGCCCGCCGTCCGGTACCGGACGGTCGCCCCGTGCCACGCCGTCCCCTCGGGCGGTCGGCCGTTGCGGGCCCCTTGCCGGTCCGGCCGAGCCCCGGACCCCGCGTCGTTCCGGTCCGTCGGCGCACCGCGGCGGCGCCGTCCGCCGACCGCGGTGGTCCGCCTGCACGGCGGCCTCGACCTGCGGTTATGGTCCTCGGCATGAGTGTTGTGGTGAGGATGCTGGTGGCCGTGGCGGTGGGCGCTGCGGTGTTTGTCGCGCTGGGGTGGCTCGGCGGGTGGGAGGGGCTGCGGGGGATCGCCGGGCCGGCCGTGGTGGGGGTGTGCTGCGGAGTGGCGGCAGCGACCCGGGCGCGCAGCTGAGGGAACGAGCGCGGGCCGCTCCCCGGTGAGTGGGGCGCGGCCCGGTCGGCGCGGGTTCAGGAAGGTTTGCGCGGGTTCAGCAGGGTTTGCGCCAGGCGTCGAGTTCCTTGTGCTTGGCCATGGAGCTGAGGCCGAGGGAGCGGGCCCGCCCGCAGAAGTCGGCCGGCTGCACGTTGTACTCGACGTGCAGCACCGCCTTGTTCTGCTTGATGAACGGGGTGAGCGCGGCGCACTCGTCGAACTCGGCGCACTGCTCGTCCACCGAGAAGTCGAACACGTCCACCAGCGCCGGGATCTGCGCCAGGTCGTTCTTCAACCCCACGCCGAGGCCGCGCTCGTGGGCCAGGTCGGCGATCATGCGGTTGAACCTGAGCTGGTCGTCCGCGGTGAGCGGGAACCCGGTCTTGTTGGCGTAGCCCTCGACCAGGTCCGGCTCGACCGCGTCGAAGCCCTTGTCCCGGCACATGTCGAAGCGGGCCCCCATCAGCGTCCGCAGCTTGTCCAACTGCCTGATGTCGAGCCAGCGTTCGCCGTCCCAGCCGTCGCCCGAGCCGCGGACCGACTCCGGGAACGCCCCCGCGTCGGAGCGGAAGCTCTCCCACGCGCCGACGTTGATGTAGCAGATCACCTTGCGGCCCTTGGCGTGCAGCGCGGAGACCACCCCGGCGTCGTTCTCGAAGCCGTCGATGTCGTACACCGGCACGTCCACCGACTGGTCGACCTTGCCGCCGAGCTGCCACTGCCAGGCGACCCCGGCCGGCGGGTGCCAGACCGCCCCGCCGCCGGACCGTCCGGACGGCTTGCCCGTGCCCGAGGGCCCGGCGGTGCCGGACGGGTCCGGCGAACCGTCCGGCGAGGGCGAGCCCGCGGACCCCGAGGCGGACGGCCCCGGGGTGCCGGCGGACGGCGGTGCGGCCGTCGGGTCGTCCGCCGCGTCGCCGCCGTCCCCGTCACTGCTGGAACAGCCCGCCGCGAACAGCAGCCCGGCCGCCGCGAGGGCGGCGAACGCCGTCCTCGCGCTGCGCCGGCCGCCCGACCGGCGGTCCGTGGATCGGCTCATCGGGCGGACTCCGCCCCGCGCGGGGCCGGGGGCAGCCCGAACGGCAGTCCGCCCCACGGGTTGGCCCCGTCGGCGGGCACCGCGCAGCCGAGCCCCACGCCCCGGACGGCGGCGAGGTGGCCGACCATGTCGGCCGCGGCCACCGGAACGCCGTACACCAGGTGGCAGAACCGCGCCGGCGGGTGGCGCTTGGTCCACGGCGGCGGTTCGAGCTCCTGGTAGTCCTTCCAGTCGCCCTCGAAGGTGACCAGGCAGTCCGCCAGCCCCACGTCGGCGTACTCCGGGTCCGGGTGGCTGCCGTGCCCGAGGACGACGGTGCCGCAGCCCGCCGCCCGGGCCGCGGTGGCCAGCCGGCGGTAGTGCGGCAGCGCGTCCGGATGGGCCGACACCTGGTCGAAGTACACCCCGTCGACGCCGTACCACTCGCGGTGGTGCAGCAGGTCGGTGGTGACCTCGGCGTGCGGCCGCCGCCCGTAGGCGGTGTCCGCGTAGCCGAGGACCTGGATGCCCGACCGGTGGAGCTTGTCAGCCGCGGCCGCGAAGGCGTGGTCCGGCGCGGGGCCGGGCCCGTCCGCGACGTTGAGCACGACGGCGCCGATCCGGTCGGGCCCGGCCGCGGCGACCGCCTGCCAGATCTCCGGTTCGACGGCCGGGTGGACGTACAGCGGCACCAGCAGGCGCATCCTCTGACGGCTGTCTCTTATACACAAATGACGCTGCCGACGATATTAGGAGTGTATATATATTTTGTCGCCGT
>NZ_JBHWBW010000132.1:0-17705 GCF_042735675.1 Kitasatospora sp. NPDC059571 | reverse complement strand
GGAGTCCCGCTGGTCACTCAGAACCCCCCCCCCCCCCCCCGGCGGGGCCGCCCCGCCCCCTCCGCCCCCCCCCGGCGCCGGGGTCCCCCCCCGCGCCGGGCGGGGTGGGAGCGGCCGCCCGCGCGGGGGTCGGCCGCTCCGTCAGCGCTCGGTCAGCGCTCCGTCAGCGGGGCGGCTGCGGGGCGGGGCAGGGGGTGCCGCCGGGGCGGGAGTAGCGGGCGTCGATGCGGTAGCGCCCGGGCGCGGGCGCACGCAGGGTGGTCCACCCGTCGGCGCCCCGGGCGAGGCAGGCACCCGCCGGGCCGTGCACCGCGAGCCAGCGGGTCCACGGAATGCGCACCTCCACCGGCCCGGGCGCCGGGACGCCGAGCACCACCTCGGCGGGACCCGCGTGCTCGACCACGACGGCCGGCCCGGCGGACGGATCACCGGACCTGGCGCTCGACGGGCCGGCCGGCGGACCGCTCGACGGGCCGGGCGGCGGTTCGGTGAGCGGGAGGGCGAGCGGGACGGCGTCGGTGAAGCGGTAGAGCCGCCAGTGGTCGTCGTGCCAGACCTCGCGGAGCCAGTCCGGACCGCTGCCGATCACCGCCGCCTCCTGCCGTGCGGCGTAGTCGAGGGTGCCGGACGGCAGGACGACGTACCCCACCGCCCAGCGGCGCAGCCAGTCGCGGTAGCGGTCCGGCGTCAGCGTCCCCTCGTAGAAGAGGGGGTTGCGCTGCAGGTCGGCCTGGCGGTTCCAGCCCCGGGCGAGCTCGACCGTGCCGGCCAGGCCCCAGGACTCCCAGTGGTTGAGCATCGGCACGGCCTCCACCCGCCCGCGGTCCGCGCCCAGCCGGCGCAGCTCCGCGACCAGGGCGTCGCCGGCGTGCGCGGACGAGGGCGCGGGCAGGCCGACCAGGTTGCCGGCGACCGTCCACCAGGCGGAGGCGGCGCAGGCGGCCAGCAGGACGGCGCCGCGGCGGCGGGAGAGCAGGGGCGGGAGGCGCTTGCTGCGGCCCGGCAACGGCGGGGCCGTGCCGCGCACCGCCAGCAGGACGACCGCGCCGAACAGCAGTCCGAGGCGCTGGACGTTGGCCCCGACCGGGGTGGCGAGCACCCCGGTGGCGACGGCACCGATCCCGTACACCACCGCGCCGGCCCGTACGGCCCGCCACCCGGGCGGCGCGAGAACGAGCACCCCGGCGACCGTCGCCAGGCACATCGCGACCGTCGTCGGCGCGATCGGGTCGATGCCGCGGAACGGGAACAGCACGCCGGTCACCGCCAGCACGACGGGCAGCGGGAGGGCGAGCGCGAGACCGGTCCGGCGGCGGCCGGTGAGCAGCAGCGCCGCCGCCGCGACCTCGACGAACAGTCCGGCGACCGGGCTGGCCAGGGCCGCGAGCAGCGCGCATCCGGCGGCGGCCGCGGTCCGGCGGCGGGGCGTCCGGTAGTGGGGCGTCCGGCGGTGGGGCGGGGAGCGGTCGGGCCCGGCGGCCACCAGTGCGGCCAGCCCGAAGGCGCAGCCGAGCGCAAAGGTCACCCGGCCCGCGACCACGTCGCAGGTGAGCGCGAAGGCACCCCACAGCGCGGCGGGCATCGGCCGGCGGACCCCGGCCCGGACCAGCAGCCGCGCCAGCAGCGCCGCCGCGGCGACGTCCGACAGGACCGCGACCGTCCGCACCCCGAACACGGCCATCAGGTAGGGCGACAGCAGGCTGTAGGAGGCGGGGTGCAGGCCGCCGTACCAGGCCAGGTCGTAGGCGGCGCCGGGGTGGCGGGCGACGAAGTCGGCCCAGGCCCACTGGGCGGCGAGGTCGCCGCCCACCCCGGCGTACAGGACCGCCCAGCCGAGGCCGGCGGCCAGCGCGGCACCCGCGGCGGCCCAGACCGGGGCGTTCGGACGGCCGGGCCGCCTGCCGAACGCCGACGGGGGGACGGCAGACCGGGGGCGGGGGACGAGGGCGTGCTGCGCGGCACTCACTGCGCTCGGATCTCCCGTCGTCGGGGCCGGTCGGCGAGGTCGGCCGGAGAGGTCGGCCGACGGGGTCGGTCCGGGCCGGTCCGAGGGTCGGTCGGGGCCGGTCGGGGTCGGGGACCGCTCCGGGTCCGGGCGATCCGACCCATCGTTCCCCGCCGCGGGCGCGAGCCACCGGTCCGACACCGGAGATGCAACGACCGGCCCAACGCAGGGCGCCCGGATCGGGGCGGGGGGCGCGGGATAGCGCCCCCGGCGCGGGGGGGGGGGGGGGGGGCGGGTGTCGGTGCAGGTGCCGGCGGTGGGGTCGATTGCTCCGGGAGTCTGCCGTGGCGGTCGGCGGTCGGCGGTCTGCGGTCTGCGGTCTGCGGTCTGTGTCGGCCTGCCGGTCAGGCCCGGCGGGCCGCGGTGACCAGGTCGCGGACGTGACCGGCCGCCTCGGCCACCGGCACGCGGGCGGTTGTGCCGGTGGCCCGGCCCACCACCTCGACGACGCCGTCCGCCAGGCCGCGCGGGCCGACGGTGATCCGGTACGGGATGCCGATCAGCTCGGAGTCGGCGAACTTCACGCCGGGGCGCTCGTCCCGGTCGTCCAGGACGACGTCCACGCCGCCGTCCCGCAGGTCGGTGTAGAGGCTCTCGACGACCTTGGCGGTCTCCTCGTCGGCCTTGCCGATCGGGACGACCACCACCTCGAACGGGGCGACCGGCACCGGCCACACGATGCCCTTGTCGTCGTGGTGGGCCTCCACCACGGCCGCGATCGCCCGCTCGACGCCGATCCCGTAACTGCCCATGATCGGCCTGACCCGGCCGCCGTCCGGGCCGAGCACGGTGATGTCCAGCGTCTCGGTGTACTTGCGGCCGAGCTTGAAGATGTGGCCGACCTCGACCGTGCGGACGATCCGCAGCGGCTCCCCGCAGGAGGGGCAGGCCTCGCCGGCGGCCACCTCGCGGAAGTCCGCCCAGCCGGTCGCGGCGATGTCGCGGGCCACGTCCACCCCACGGAGGTGGACGCCGTCGCGGTTGGCGCCGGTGGTCATCGCCCGGCGGCCGCGCAGCGCCTCGTCCACCAGGACGGGCAGCCCGGCCGGGACACCGACCGCTCCCAGGCTGCCGGGCGAGGCGCCGAGCGCGGCCCGGATCTCCTCGGGGGTCGCCGGGCGTGCCGCGGCCGCGCCTGCCGCGTCGAGCAGCTTCTGCTCGACCAGCGCATGGTCGCCGCGCATCAGCACCAGGGTGAGGCGGCCGTCCACGATGTACACCAGCGTCTTGATCTGCTGCTCGGCCGGGACGCCGTGGCGGGCCGTGAGCTCCTCGATGGTGCGGGCCTCGGGGGTGTCGAACGGTTCGGGGGCGGCGAGGCCCTCGGGGTCGTCGACGGCGGGCAGCGCAGCGGTCGCTTTCTCCATGTTGGCGGCGTAGCGGCAGGCGGTGCAGTGCACGACCAGGTCCTCGCCGGCCTCGGTCGGCGACATGAACTCCACCGAGGCGGAGCCGCCCATGCTGCCGCTGGAGGCCTGGACGGGGATGGCCGGGACACCCAGCCGGGCGAAGATCCTGGTGTACGCCTCGTGGTGCAGGTCGAAGGAGCGGTCGAGGCCCGCCTCGTCGAGGTCGAAGCTGTACGAGTCCTTCATGGTGAACTCGCGGACCCGCAGCAGGCCGCTCTTCGGCCGCGGCTCGTCGCGGAACTTCGTCTGGAACTGGTACCACATCTGCGGGAGTTGGCGGTACGAGGCCAGCTCGTCGGCGAGCGTGGTGAAGATCTCCTCGTGGGTCATGCCGAGCGCGAGGTCGGCGCCCCTGCGGTCCTTCACCCGGAACATCTCCTCGCCCATCACCTCCCAGCGGCCCGAGCGCTGCCAGATCTCGGCCGGGTGCATCGCCGGGAGCAGCCACTCCTGCGAGCCGATCCGGTCCATCTCCTCGCGCACGATCCGGATGACCTTGGCCCGCACCCGCACGGCCAGCGGCAGCAGGGAGTAGTGGCCGGCCATCAGCTGGCGGACGAACCCGGCCCGGACCAGCAGGCGGTGGCTCACCGCGTCCGCGTCCGCCGGGTCCTCGCGGAGCGTCGGGGTGTACATCTGGGACCAGCGCATATCCGTCCTCCTGTCCGGTAGTCAGAGCCGTCCGGAGCGGCGTGTCCGTCCCGATCGGCCCGGCGGGTCCGTGCCGATCGGCCCGGCGGGTCCGTGCTGATCGGCGCGGCGCCCGGCCTTCGCACCCCGCGTCCCGCGCGGTGGCGGGCAGGTCCGGGCCGGTCAGGTCCGACCCGGTCAGGTCCGGGCTGGCCCGGTCAGGTCAGGTCCACCCGCGCCGGCCGCACGCGCGACCCTGTGGCGTCCGGAACGAACGCTACTGGATCACCGACCCCGGCCGCCGTACGGAGCGGACAGCTGCGCTCGCGGGCGTTACGTCGCGTCGCGTCACCCCAATCACGGCAGCCACGTCACGTCACATCAGGAACCCTGCGGAAAACTTTCCCGAACGCGGCAACCCTTCCTCCGGCGGCGGCAACTGAGGGGCAGACAGAGCCCCGCGTTCCAAGGAGTCACCGCTCATGTCCGTTTCCTCGCACCGCCGTCCGGTGGGCCGCCGCCGACTGGCCCTGATCGGGGCCGCGGCCGTCACCGCGGCCGGCCTGGGCGCCGTCCCGCTGGTCATGAACGCCGATGCCGCGGCCACTGACCTCGCGCACGGCGTGCTGCCCGCCAAGGACGGCTGGGCTGCGAGCGGTTCCGGCACCACCGGCGGCCAGGCCGCCGACACCGCGCACGTGTTCACCGTCGGCACCCGGGCCGAGCTGGTGAAGGCGCTGACGGCCGCCCCGGCCGGGGCACCGCGCATCATCAAGGTCAAGGGCCTCATCGACGCCAACACCGACGACGCCGGGAAGCCGATCACCTGCCAGCAGTACGCGGACGGCACCGGCTATTCGCTCGCCGCCTACCTCAAGGCCTACGACCCGGCGGCCTGGGGGCGCAGCAAGGTGCCGTCGGGCGGCCAGGAGAACGCCCGCATGGCCGCGCAGCAGAAGCAGGCAGCCCGGGTGGCGTTCACCGTGCCGTCCCGGACGACGATCGTCGGCGTGCCCGGCACCGGGGCGGGCATCACCGGAGGCAGCCTCCAGGTGAAGGGCGCGGACAATGTGATCATCCGCAACCTGTCCTTCAGCGACGTCCGGGACTGCTTCCCGCAGTGGGACCCCACCGACGGGTCCACGGGCAACTGGAACTCCGAGTACGACGCCGTCACGCTCCGCGGGGCGACCCACGTGTGGGCCGACCACAACACCTTCTCCGACGCCCCGCACTACGACGCCGCCAACGCGTCCTACTTCGGCCGGGAGTACCAGGTCCACGACGGAGCCCTCGACATCACCAACGCCTCCGACCTGGTCACCGTCGAGTACAACCGCTTCACCAATCACGACAAGACGATGCTGATCGGGAGCAGCGACAAGGACACCAAGCTCCGCGTCACCCTGCACCACAACGTGTTCCAGGGCATCGTGCAGCGCGCCCCGCTCGCCCGCGTCGGCCAGATCCACCTCTACAACAACCTCTACGACACCGCGAAGCTCAACGGCTACACCCACAGCTACAGCATCAACTCCCGGGCCGGCGCCCAGGTCGTCGCCCAGAACAACTACTGGGCGCTGTCGGCCGACCGGAAGGCCTCGCAGCTGCTCAGCGGCGACGGCACCGGCGCCATCGCGGGCAGCGGCAACCTGGTCAACGGCACGAAGACCGACCTCGTGGCCGCCTACAACGCGGCCAACTCCAAGAAGAAGATCAAGACGACGGCGAACTGGACGCCCACCCTCACCGCCGGACTCGAGACGTCCGCCGCCGGCCTGCCCGCCGAACTCGCCAAGAAGGCCGGCGCCGGGGTGCTCACCGCCACCGGCACCGTCGCGGGCTGAGACCGGGAGCGGGCGAGGGCGCGGGTGGGGATACGGGCAGCAAGGGAGCGGACGGTGACCACGGAGGGGCTTCACGGCGACCGGGTGAGTGGGCGCCGCGCGGCGATCTCCTGTCCGTCCGGGTCGGTGGCGAGTCCGGTCGGGCCACGGGTCGGCCCGACCCGGGCGGTGATGGCTGCGGCCGGCGCCGGCCGGGCCGGTGCGCGGGCGGCGGTCCGGGCGGGTGCTCCGGCCTCGGGGAAGGCGGCAGGGCGGGCGGCAGAGCCGGAGGCGGGGAAGGCGGCAGAGCGGGAGGCGGGGAAGCGGCCCGCCGGACCTGGTAGTCTGCCACCTCCCAGCGATGTGGGCGCTCACATTCCATCGAGAGGCCACTCCACAGGCATGATCGCCGACGAGGCATCCACGGAGTTCCACGCGTTCTTCGAACGCCACCACTCCGAACTTGCGCGCCTCGCCTACCTCCTGACGGGCGAGCCGGATGCCGCGGACGATCTTGCGGCGGACGCCATGCTTGCGCTGTGGCACCGCTGGGATCGTGTCCGCAGGGCCGACCACCCGCTCGCCTATGCCCGCGGCGTGGTGGCCAACCTCGCACGGGGCCGGGTCCGCAGCGCCGTCCGCGAACGCCGCAGGGTGCTGCTGTTCTGGCAGCACCGCACCGACCGCGTCGACAACCCCGATGTCGCCTCGGTCGTCGACGTACGGTCCGCGCTCGCCCGCCTGCCCCTGCGCAAGCGAGCCTGCGTCGTCCTGCGACACGCCTTCGACCTCTCCGAGAAGGACACCGCTCTCGCCCTGGGCATATCGGTCGGTACGGTGAAGAGCCAGACCGCCAAGGGGATGGCGGAGTTGGAGAAGCTGCTCGGAGCCCGGGTCGGCGCGGAACTCACGGGCAGGAGAAGGTGATGGACGACCTGCGCGGCCAGCTGAGGGAAGCCGCCGAGGAGCACGTGCCGAACCGGGCGCGGATGCTCGCCCGAATCGAACGGGGCATGGCACAGCCCGCCTCGGGCCGCCCCGACCGTCCGGGTCGGCACCGCGAACACTCCCGGGTGCTGTCCTGGCCCAAGGTCGTGCTCGCCACCCTGGCCACGGCCGGCGCCATGACCGTGGGCGGCCTCGCCGTGGCCGCCATCGTCCACTCGCCCGCGCCGCAACCTGTGCAGAGCGCCGACGCAGGCCCTAGCCGGTCCTCCACCGGAAGCCCGCCCGGCACCCGGGACAGCGCGGCGCCGCCGCCCGGCACACCCACCGCGGAGCCGAGCCGGACCCCGTCGACGGGCAGCGCCGCACCGCCGTCGACAACCCCGTCCACCGCCGCCAGTACCGCCACTGCACCGCCCGTCGGCGGCAACCACACCACTGACGGCCCGCTCTGGTCCGACGGCTCGGTCGACCCGCACAGCACCTTGTACTGGGCGCAGAGCAACGTCACGGTCAAGACGAAGCAGGCACTCACCGCCCTGACGGTGGAACTGCGCATCGCCCTCACCGCCGGCGTCGCGGACACCGGGCACTGGCAGACACCGTCCGCCGCGGACTTCGACGTCTCCGTCCGCACGGACGGCGGCTTCCTCGTCTACCGATGGACCCTCAAGCCGGGCAGGACCGTCCCTGCCGGCCAGCACGTTTTCGCAGGCCAGTACAACCACGCCTCGGGCGGACGCGACGCCAAGGCCGACCGGTACTCGGCCGACGCCACCGCGGTTGACGGCACCCACGCGTCCGTCTGGGGGGACTTCGCCCGGACCGGCTGAGGGCCTGCCGGGCCGCTCCGCCGCGCGGCTCACCCAGCCGCACACTCGCCGTACGCCTCACCAGGCGCCTGCCACGCCTCCGCCCCCGGCAGGGCGGCCAGCTTGACGGCCGGCGATGCAGGGACCCGGATCAGAGGGTGCGCACCCCCTCCGCGCAGGTGGGACAGACGCGCTGGGCCCAGCGCGGTGGATACCAGTCGGCGCCGGCCTCGGCCGGCTGATACGGGTCGCGCTGCAGGTCCGCCGCATCCAGGCCGCAGAAGGTACGTCCGACGGGCGGCCCTGCCCCGCCGGGCGCACTGGGCGCGCCTGCAGGAGCAGGCGCACCCCGGTCGACCGGCACCGCGTGCACGACCAGCGCCGCACGCCCGTGCTCCGGATGCTCGCCGCCGCCCAACTCGTGCGTCGACCGCGGCTCCTCGATCTCCAGCATCACCACGATCCTCGTCATGCTCCGAGCCTCCCGCCCACGGCCCGCCGGCGCACCTCGCGCGCCCTGCACACTGCGGAGCCGTACGACCAAGAGAGGGCGCCGAAGACGGAAAGGTTCCAGCCCTCCTCACCGGATTGCGGGTGGCGGCACGGCAACCCGGGCCTCCACCTGGACCGGGGCCGGTGGCCAGCAGGTTTCGGCTGACGTCGGGGCCGCACGCCACGCCGGGGCGGCCCCCGGAGCCGATCAGCGCAGGCGCGCGGCCGCAGGTGGCGGGCGGTCCGACCGCTCGACGGCGACCGGCGGCAGCCGACGGAGGCCGGTCGAGAGTGGCCGAAAATCGCCCACTCTTGCGCAAGACAATGAAAGAAATTTCAATCGCCTCAGGCGCCCTGTGCTTCGATGCCTGTCAGGGCCTGAACAACCGGCCCTCATACCGCCGCACTTCAGCGCCGAAGAACGCCGCGGACCCGCACTCCACCGCCCCGGAGGACGACCATGCCCGCCCTGTTCTGCCGCGCCCGGTCCCGCCCGCTCCTGTCGGTCCTGCTCGCAGCACTGGCCCTGTCCGCCGTCTCCCCCGCCGCGTCGGCCTCGGCGTTGACCGCGGGCTCCGCGCCCGGCGGCGCACCGGTGTCGATCTCGGCCGCCGACGACGGACCTGCCACCGTCACCGTGCCCGTCCGCGTCACAGCCGCCACCGATTTCGGCGACACCGTCCTGATCTCCGGCAGCACCGCAGAGCTCGGCGCGTGGGACCCGGCCAGGGCCGTCCCGCTCGCCACCGACTCCGGCAGCTACCCCTCATGGTCGGCCGAGCTCCACCTGCCGCCCGGCGGCCAGGTCCAGTACAAGTACCTCAAGCGCTCCCCCGGCGGCTCGGTGACCTGGGAGGACGTGCCCGACCGGTCCGTCCTCGTCTCCCCGGGCGGCACCACCGCGCTCGACGACCGCTGGAACACCCCCGACGGCAATCCCCTCATCACGGTCTTCAGCGCCAAGGCCGACACCATCTACGGCCAGAGTCTCTACGTCACCGGCAACCTCGCCGAGCTCGGCGCGTGGGACCCGGCCAAGGCCATCCCGCTCACCACCAGCCGCAGGGTCTACCCCCAGTGGACCGGCTTCGCCTCCCTGCCGCCCAACACCGCCGTCGCCTACAAGTACCTGAAGCGCAACCCGGACGGCAGCGTCGCCTGGGAGGCCGGCCCCAACCACACCGCCACCACCCCGCCCACCGGCACCTTCACCATCAACGACACCTGGCAGTAGAGCGTTCGGCCGTCACCCTGCGGCGGCTGACGCGTCTCGGAGTGGTGGGCGAGCCGGCCCACCACTCCCGCCGGTCGCCGACAATCCGATTGGGCGGAAAGGCAACGCCCGCCGGCCGGATTCCGACTCTGATCACCCATCGCCCCAACCGGTGCCGGATATCCGGCTCACGCCCGCACCGCCGTGACCACCATCGCCGTCTCGGCGAAGAACACGCGACCGCTGTCCGCGGCCTCCAGCACCTGGGAGTGCCAGGCGTGAACCTCTGCGGACGTCACCGCGGTACTGCCCCGTGCAGCAGCCCCCGTCAGGGCGTGGCGGATGCCCTCCACCCGGCGGGCGGCTGCGCCGGTGAGCTCGGTCGCGTTCGTCACCCAGGGCCGGACCCGCTCCGGCACCAGCGGGGAGAGGCGCACCAACCCGGGCAGTCGGCGGCCGATCCGTCCGTCCGCGTGGTCCATCCAGGGCTGCCGGTCGTCCGTGAACGCGTGGCAGATCCGCCGGTCCAACTCCCGCTCCGGGCCTGCCACCACGATCGTGTCGAAGTCGACGTGCGCCAGTACCGCCCGGCCTCCGGGCCGCAGCAGCCGCGCCGCCTCGGCGAGGAGCGCGAGGGGATCCGGAAGGCACTCCAGCACGTTGTACGACACCACCGCGTCCGCACAGCCGCTGCGCAGCGGTAGCGGTCGCCGCAGGTCCGCAACCGCAACGGCCGTCGCACCCCGGTGCCCGGACAGTGCGGTCCGCGCCGCCGCAGCATCCGGCGCCGACCGATCGAGGCCCACCAGCCGCGCGCCCGGCAGCCTCCGGGCGAACGCCGCCAGTGTCGGTCCGCTGCCGCAGCCGAGGTCCACCACTGTTCCATTCGCCGGGAGTTGCGCCTCCGAGACCAAGCGGCCGTGGATGGGTTCATCTGCCTCCGACACTCCGCACTCCTCCTACCCCGCCTGCCCCACCCGGCGGTCGGCCCCTCCCAGAGATCTGCCCCTGCCGGGCGCCATGCGACACCTCACCGGCACCGGCACCGGCACCGGCACCGGCCGGGCCGATAGGGCGAGGCACCGGACAGTGCAGGCTCGGCGAAATGCCCGACGATCTCCCGGCCGGCCCGCCGAAGATCGGACAACTCAGCTGCACACCAAGCCCGTTCACTGCAAAAATATGCCCATGACCTCGTTCGGTGCCGCTCGTGATGCTCTGGAGGGCCTGGCTCTCGGTGACGCTTTCGGGGAGAGGTGGTTCCGGCGCCACCGCCCCGCCCGGCATGCCATCGACGCGATCCGGGCCCGTCGCACGCCGCCCGAGTCGCCGTGGCAGTGGACCGACGACACTGCGATGGCGCTCGCGCTGTACCGCGTGCTGACGGTCCACGACGCCGTCCACCAGGACGACCTGGCGGCCGCGTTCGCCGCGGTGTACGGGGCCGACCCCGCTCGCGGATACGGCTACGGCATGCACCAACTGCTGCCCAAGCTCGCCGACCGGCCGTCGAGTTGGCGGGAGGAGACGCGCGGCCTGTTCGGCGGCGAGGGGAGTCTCGGCAACGGTGCAGCCATGCGGGTGGCGCCGCTGGGTGCATGGTTCTGCGAGGACCTCGACGAGGTGGCCGAGCAGGCGGCGTTCTCGGCGGAGGTCACGCACACCCACCCGGAGGGTGTCGCCGGTGCGGTGGCGGTGGCCGTGGCCGCAGCGATCGCCGCACGGAGCCGCAACAGCGCGGCACCGGACGGCGCAGCGCTGCTGAACGAAGTGGTCGAACGGACGCCGGCCGGGCAGATCCGCGACGGGCTCCGGACGGCCGCGGAACTCGCACCGGACACCGAGCCGTGGCGGGCCGCCGATCTGCTCGGCAACGGTCAGCGGATCCGGGCGAGCGACACCGTGCCGTTCGCGCTGTGGTCCGCCGCCCACCATATCGACAGCCTCGCCGACGCGTTGTGGACCACCGCCGAGGGCCTCGGCGATGTCGACACCACCTGCGCGATCACCGGTGGCACGGTCGCGGCCCGCACCGGCCTGGCCGGCTTGCCCGCCGCCTGGCTGGAGCGCCGTGAACCGCTTCCCGACTGGCTCGACGCCGCCTGAACCGCCACCGGTCCGGCGCGGGCCCCCCGCCCCCCCCCACCCCCCCGCCCCGGCGACGGGCGCCCCGCCCGGGCCGGGGTCGCGGACCAGCCGCCGGTTGGCCCGGTGCCCGCCGAGCGCCCCGAACGCGAACGCCACCAGGCACAGCCCGGCGCCGAGGACGGAGAGATCCTCGCCGGCCAGTCCGAAGCCGAGGAAGAGCACGTTGCCGGTCATCACCGCGGTGAAGACCCGGCCGAGCCCGAGGAAGCTGGCCGCCTCGACGATCCCGGTGACCACGGTCAGCAGCAGCATGGCCACCGTCCGCGGATCGGGGCGCAGGGGCGTCGGGAGCACTCTGGTCCGGACCACTCTTGTTGGGTACCAGCCGCGCCCGCCCGCGCCCGGCCGACCGGCCGCGCGCACCCCGGCCGGTCACCGGAACGGGTCAGCCGCTGCGGCCGTCGATCAGCTCGCCGTACGCCTGGAGCAGGTCCGGCAGACGCAGGGTCGCCAGGTCCTCGCGGCTCGGCAGTTCGCACTGCCCGGTCAGCCGCAGGTCGCGGTAGGCGCAGGACTTCTCGTACAGGGTGCGGATGAAGCGGGCGTTGCCGAGTTCGTCTATCCACCCCTCGGCGACGACGTGCCCGCAGATGGAGGACAGCTCGTCCGCGGCATCCTCGTCCCAGCCGTCGCCGCCCGCCAGCGCCAGGCTGCGGCCGATCTCGGTGAGCTCGGCCGGCCGGTAGCTGGGGAAGTCGACCCGGGTGGTGAAGCGGGAGTTGAGCCCGGGGTTGGCGGCGAGCAGCCGGTTCATCCCCTCCGGGTAGCCGGCCAGGATGACCACCAGCCGGTCCCGGTTGTCCTCGGCCCGCTTGAGCAGCACCTGGAGCGCCTCGTCGCCGTACGCGTCGCCCTTGCTGTAACCGGAGTTGGAGAGGCTGTACGCCTCGTCGATGAAGAGCACGCCGTCCAGCGCCGAGTCGATCAGCTCGTTCGCCTTGACCGCGGTCTGGCCGAGGAACTCACCGACCAGGTCGGCGCGTTGGGCCTCCACCAGATGGTCGCCGGAGAGCAGCCCGAGGGCGTGGAAGACCTGGCCGAGGATCCGGGCCACCGTGGTCTTGCCGGTGCCGGAGGGGCCGGAGAAGACGAAGTGCCGCTTGGGCGGCTGGACGGGCAGCCCGCGCTCGGCCCGCAGCCGGGACATCCGCAGCTGCGCGGAGAGCGCCCGGACCTGCCGCTTGACCGGCTCCAGGCCGACCATCCGGGAGAGCTCCGCGAGGGCGGCGTCCAGCTCGTGCTGGCGGCCGGGCCCGATCTGCGCCGCGGCAGCGGCGCCGGCCGGCAGGGCGCCGTCGGCGGTGCGCGGGGGAGCGGCGGTCGGCCCGTCGGCGCCCCCCGACCGCTCGGCCACCGGCTCGCCGAGCGGCCCGTAGGCCGGTTCGGCCACCGCCTCGGCGAGCGCCGCCGCCCCGGGCGGGGCCGGCAGCACCGGCAGGTCGCCGAAGGCGTCGGGGCCCGCCGGGCCGGGCAGGTCGGCGAGGTCGGGCAGGTCGGCGAGGTCGGCCGCGAGGCCCGGCCCGCCGGACTCCAGCTCCGGTTCGGGATCGGGCAGCACGGTGACCGTGTCCACCCCGTCGAGCAGGCCGTCCAGCGCGCCGTCCTCGGCGGTGATGGCGGCCAGCCGGGTTGCGGTGTCCATGAACGCCGGGTCGGCCCGGTGCACCGAGCGGTAGAGCGGCAGCGCGGCGGCACTGCGCCCGGCGCCCTCGTACGCGCGGGCCAGCCAGTAGCGGAGCTCCTTGCGCTGCGGCTGCTCGGAGCGGCAGCGGGCCAGCGAGGCGGCGAGCGGGGCCTGCGCCTGGGCGCACATGTCGAGGCGGACTCTCGCCATCCCTCCGAACAGCCCGGCCTCGATGCCCAGCACCGGGTCGTCGAGCAGCCGGTCGGTGTCGCGGATCAGCTGCTCCCAGTCCTTGACCAGGTAGGAGCGGCAGGCGTGCAGGAACCGCACCGACGGGTCCTCGTCGGCGGGCGGGCAGTCGGCCAGTGCCCGGTCGAGCTCGGCGAGGTGCCGGCCGTCGAGCCAGTGCGAGGCGTGCGCGAGGGCGAGGTCGCGGTCGTCCTCCAGCACCGGCTGCACCCACCAGCCCAGCCAGTACCAGGAACTGAGGGGGCGTCGGTGGCGCAGCCGCTGCTCGCCGAAGCGGTTGCGGTTGCGGTGCATGGCCAGCAGGGCGCCGGCGGTGTCGCAGCGCAGTGCGTGCAGGCCGAGCCAGGCGTCGGCCATCCCCGGGTCGAGCCGGACGGCGGTGCGGAACTCCTCCTCCGCGCGGGCGTAGGAGCCCGCCGCGTAGGCGTCCATGGCCCGCTGCCATGCGCGGTCGGCCTGCCTGTGCGGTCCAGTGCCGCGGGAACCGTTGCCGCTGTCCACCCTCACCCCACGCCCCCCGCCGTGCATCGAGGCCCGGTCGGCCGACGGAACGCCGGACGGACCATCCGTCAGTTCGCGCAGCCCCCGGACGCATGCGCGCCTGCCTGGAATCGTACCGGGGCCCGGCTGATCCGGAAGGGTGCCGCGCCGGGTCAAATATGCGTACCCGAGGGGCTGTTGGAGGGAAACCCGGACGGCCGGGGAAAGGGCGACGGCGTCTCCGGCTCACGGGGGAACAAGCCGGAGACGCCGCGTCTGTTGTTGCGGGATCAACAAATCTCGCGACGTGAAGAAAGGTAGATCCTGGCGACGGCCCAGGTCAAGAGCGTGCCGGAGGCTCACCGAGGGTGGCGCGGAGGATTCGCCCCGTGAGCCCGTCGACGGTCAGATCCGCGTGGGGACGGGACGGGTCGTCGGCGAAGTGTGCGCGCTCGGCGCGCACCCAGCCGGCCCAGAAATGCGCCAGCTCCGGCCCGTCCCGGAGCAGCCCGCGCGCGTTCGCTGCCGGACCGTCAAGTTCCATCCACACCAGGGCGGCCAGCGCGGGGCGCACCGCACGGCGGCCCGCACCCACGCCCTCCAGCAGCACCACCGGGGCGGCCGGCACCGTCCGCGGCGGCCCGAAGCACCGCCGCGTCCAGTCGTACACCGGGTGTTCGGCGGCCGTGCCGCGGTCGAACGGCTCCAGCACGCCGGTGCGCAGCCGCTCCGTCCAGCCGAACGGCTCCTCGTGGGTGGCCAGGTCGTCCAGGTGGACGACCGGGGCGCCGCCGAGCGCGGCGGCGAGCCGGGCGGCGAAGGTGGTCTTCCCCGAGCCGGCGTGGCCGTCGACGCCGACCAGCCGGACGGGCCCGACGGACGGTGGGAGCGCGCCCAGCGACGCCGCGAGATCGTCCAGGTCGGTCATGCCGCCAGGGTACGGGGCCGGCGGGGCCGGGCCCGGTGTGCGGCGCCGGTGCGGGCTGCCGCGGCCGGCCGGTGGTCGGTCGGCCGCCGCGGTCCGTGCGCCGGGGAAGCGGCCGCGGTCCTGCGGGAGGCGGAGGTGCCACGAGAGGCCGTCGGCACCCCGCCGGGAGCGGCGCCGGCCGGCGGGCCGGCGCTGCCTTCGGGCGTCAGCGCCGGCCGGAACGGCCCCGCTGCGCCGGGATGCGGGCCACCGGGCCCTCGCCGGGCGCCCCCGCGTGCGAGAACGGCTGCGTGCGCCAGTCGAGTTCGCTCGGGAGGGTGAGCAGCGCGGCGAGCCCGGCGTCGCCGTCCTCGGCGGCCTCCTCGACCTCGGCGAGCTCGTCGGTCGGCGCACCCGTGCCCGGGCAGAGCGCCGCGGCGAAGGGGTGCCAGGCGGTGGGCAGCACGGCGTGCTGCGGGAGCCGCTCCTCGTCGCCGATCAGCGCGATCGGCCGGTCGCAGGCCGGGCAGTGCACCCGGACGATCTCCCAGGTCTCGGCCTCGCCCGGGTCCACCCCCAGGATGTACTCGGGCTCGGTGCGTTCCTCGTCCTCGCTGCGCGGACGGTGGTCAGTTGCAGGCATGTGATCCCCCTTGGATCGGGCCCGGCCGTCATCGGCCCCGGCCAACAGCAGCCTTGCCCGCCGACGACGGGTCATAACCCTGCACTGCGGCGCACGGTGATGCACGGGGTGTGGCGTTCGCCACATCCCCGTGGCATGTGCCCCCCGGGTGCGCCCCTGGGACGCGCCCCGGCCCGGAGACGCGGCGACCTCCGATCGAGTAGGTTTGCGCCTTGTGGAGGATCTCGACCAGCGCATCGTCCAGCTGCTGCTCCAGGACGGCCGGATGAGCTACACGGACCTGGGCAAGGCGACCGGCCTGTCGACGTCGGCGGTGCACCAGCGGGTGCGCCGCCTGGAGCAGCGCGGGGTGATCCGCGGCTACACCGCGATCATCGACCCGGAGTCGGTCGACCTGGCGCTGACCGCATTCATCTCGGTCAAGCCGTTCGACCCGAGCGCGCCGGACGACACCCCCGAGCGCCTGGTCGGCCTGCCCGAGATCGAGGCCTGCCACAGCGTCGCCGGCGACGAGAACTACATCCTCAAGGTCCGCGTCGGCGCCCCAGGCGACCTGGAGGACCTGCTGGCCCGGATCCGCTCCGCCGCCGGCGTCTCCACCCGCACCACGGTCGTGCTCTCCACCCCGTACGAGGCGCGCCCCCCGAAGCTCTGACCGGCCGGCCCGGGGGTGCAGACTGGGGCCCATGACCGAACGCACCAACCGGACCGTGCTGCTCAGAGGCGGCAACGTCTACAGCCCCGCCGACCCCTTCGCCACCGCGATGCTCGTCGAGGGCGGACACATCGCCTGGGTCGGCAGCGACGGCGCCGCCGAGGCGTACGCGGCCACCGCCGACGAGGTGGTGGAGCTGGCCGGTGCCCTGGTCACCCCGGCCTTCGTCGACGCCCACGTGCACGCCACCTCGGCCGGCCTGGCGCTCACCGGCCTCGACCTCACCGGCTGCCCGAGCCTCGCCGAGGCGCTGGACCGCATCGCCGCGGCCGCCCGCACCACCGAGGGCCTGCTCATCGGCCACGGCTGGGACGAGACCCGCTGGCCCGAGGGCCGCCCGCCCACCCACGCCGAACTCGACGCGGCCTGCGCCGGCCGGCCCGCGTACCTCTCGCGCACCGACGTGCACTCCGCGCTCGCCTCCACCGCGCTGCGGGCGCTCGCCGACGGCCTCGCCGAACTCCCCGGCCACCACCCGGACGGGCCGCTCGCCCAGGGAGCCCACCACGCGGTGCGCCGCGCCGCACTGGCCCACCTGACGCCCGCTCAGCGCCGGGCCGCCCAGCGGGCCACGCTGGCCCGGGCCGCCGAACTCGGCATCGGCGCGCTGCACGAGTGCGCCGGCCCCGACATCTCCTCCGAGGCGGACTTCACCGAACTGCTCGCGCTGGCCGCCGAGGGCGACGGGCCCGAGGTGTTCGGCTACTGGGGCGAGCTCGGCGCGGTCGACACCGCCCGCCGCCTCGGCGCGGTGGGCGCCGGCGGCGACCTCTTCGCGGACGGCGCGCTCGGCTCGCACACCGCCTGCCTGCACGCCCCCTACGCGGACGCCGAGCACACCGGCACCGCCTATCTCACCGTCGAGCAGATCGCCGACCACGTCGCGGCCTGCACCGAGGCCGGCCTCCAGGCGGGCTTCCACGCCATCGGCGACGCCGCGGTGGACGCGGTCGTGGCGGGCGTCCGCGCCGCCGCCGACCGGGTCGGCCCGGCCCGCGTCCGGGCGATGCGGCACCGGGTCGAGCACGCCGAGGCGCTGGACGACAAGTCCGTGGCCGCCTTCGCCGAACTGGGCCTGACCGCCTCCGTCCAGCCCGCCTTCGACGCCGCCTGGGGCGGCCCGGACGGCATGTACGCCCAGCGGCTCGGCGCCGAGCGGGCCGCGGCGCTCAACCCGTTCGCGGGCCTGCTGCGCGCCGGCGTCCCGCTGGCGTTCGGCTCGGACGCCCCGGTGACCCCGCTCGACCCGTGGGGGACGGTCCGGGCCGCCGCCTTCCACCGCACCCCGGAGCACCGGATCTCGGTCCGGGCCGCCTTCACCGCCCACACCCGCGGCGGCTGGCGGGCGCTCGGCCGCGACGCCGACGGCGTCCTGGTGCCCGGCGCGGTCGCCAGCTTCGCGATCTGGGCGGTCGACGAACTGGTCGTCCAGGCCCCGGACACCCGCGTCGCCGGCTGGTCCACCGACCCCCGCTCCGGCACCCCCGGCCTCCCCGACCTCACCCCCGGCCACCCCCTCCCCACCTGCCTGCGCACCGTCGTCCGCGGCCGCACCGTCCACCTCGCCCGCTGACCGCGGCCGGGGCCGGCCCGCCCTCCGCGGCGGC
>NZ_JBHWBW010000131.1:9911-17875 GCF_042735675.1 Kitasatospora sp. NPDC059571 | reverse complement strand
GCGGGTGAGCGGAGGGGCGCTGCGCGCCTCACCGATCGTGACGGATTCTGCCGAACAGTGACATACCCCGACGATTGCCCGCGTATCCCGGCAATTGGGTCGTCTTTTCCGTTTGGCCGATGGGCCTGCGGGCAGCGCGGTGCCCCGGAGGCCTCTCCTACCCGGTACGGCGGCCGGTCAGCCCCGGGCGAGCAGGGCGGCGACGTGCGGGAGCACCTCGCGGTCGTGGTCCAGCCAGGCGAGGCGGTCGAGCTCGTCCGGGCCGACCCAGCGGAGCTCGGAGTGGCCCTGGAGCGGCTGCGGCTCGCCGTGGAGCAGCTCGGCGGCCCAGATCCGGAGGTGGAGGCCGGGGCGGACGGACCAGCGGCCGGGCAGCGGGTGCAGGGCGCGGGCCTTGACGCCGAGCTCCTCGGCGAGCTCGCGCTCCAGGGCCTGCTCCTCGCTCTCGCCGGGCTCCGCCTTGCCGCCGGGGAACTCCCAGTACCCGGCGAGCTCGGCGGGCTCGCTGCGGCGGGCGGCCAGGACCCGGCCGCCGTGCAGCAGGGCGGCGCCGACGACCATCCGGGCCGGCCCGTCGGCCTCGACCCAGTAGAGCTGCTTGTGGCCGCGGGCCTCGTACTGGGCGGCGAGCGCCTCGGCGGCGGTGCGGTCCAGGTCCTTCGCGAGCAGGAAGCGGTTGCCGTTGTCGTCCTGGCGCATCACCCGGAAGGAGTCCATGGCGTCACCGTAACGGGCCCGGCCCGGTGGGGGACAGGCCGGGCCCGCGGTGGTCCGACGCTACGGCGCCCCTGCTACCGGCCGGTACGCAGGCGGTTAACGCCAGGTAAGGCCGACCCGCCGGCGGTCAGCGCCGGGCCAGCAGCTCGCCGTGCAGGACGGCGAACCAGCCGTCCGGCTCGTCCGCCCAGCGGCGCCAGCCGGCCGCGATCGCGGCCAGGTCGGCGGGGGTGGCGAAGCCCTCGGCCAGGGCGGTGGCGGCGGTGGCGGACTTCTCGGTGCGCTCGGCCCAGCTCGCCCCCCACCAGGCGCGCCGCTCGGGGGTGGCGAAGGTCCAGCTGCCGGAGCCCGCGGTGAGGTCGGTGAAGCCGGCGGCCCGGGCCCAGGCGGCCAGCCGCCGCCCGGCGTCCGGCTCGCCGCCGTTGGCCCGCGCGACCCGCCGGTAGAGCGCCAGCCACGCGTCCAGCTCGGGCAGCTCCGGGTACCAGGTCATGGCCGCGTAGTCGGCGTCGCGGACGGCGACCAGGCCGCCGGGGGCGGTGACCCGCCGCATCTCGCGCAGTGCGGCCACCGGGTCGGCCAGGTGCTGGAGCACCTGGTGGGCGTGGACGACGTCGAACGACCCGTCGGCGTAGGGCAGCCGGTGGACGTCCGCCCGTTCCACCGCCACGGTGTCCAGGCCGCGCGCGGCGGCGCAGCGGGCGGCCTCGGCCAGGATCTCGGCGGAGGTGTCGACGGCCACCACCCGCCCCGTCGGGCCGAGCGCCTCGGCCAGGTCGGCGGTGATGGTGCCGGGGCCGCAGCCGACGTCCAGCAGCCGCATGCCGGGGCGCAGCTCGGGGAGCAGGTAGGCCGCGGAGTCGGCGGCGGTGCGGCTGCGGTGCGAGCGCAGCACGGACTCCTGGTGGCCGTGGGTGTAGACGTTCTGACGTGGCGTCATGCTCGGCTCCTCTCGGTGCCCGCAGCCTAGCCACCGTCTCGCCTGACGAGAAATCATGTCTCACATGACAAGACGTGAAGGGATTGCACTGGTCGTGCGGCGGGCCGTGCGAGGACAATCGAGGCCATGGGAAAGACGTACGAACGGATCGACGGCCGCCTGCGCTCCTTCATCGAGAGCCAGCCGGTCTTCTTCACCGCCACCGCGCCGCTCGCCGGGGACGGGCACGTCAACCTGTCGCCCAAGGGCAGGGCCGGGACGCTCGTCGTGCTGGACGAACTGACGCTCGCCTACCTGGACTTCGGCGGCTCCACCGCGGAGACCATCGCCCATCTGCGGGAGAACGGCCGGATCACGCTGATGTGGTGCGCCTTCGACGGCCCGCCGACCGTGGTGCGGGTGCACGGCCGCGGCGAGGCGGTCTTCCGGGACGACCCGCGCTTCGCCGGCCTGGTCGGGCGCTTCGACCCGGCGGCCGACGGCGCCGGGCTGCGGGCGATCGTCCTGGTGCACGCGGAGCGGGTCAGCGACTCCTGCGGCTTCGCCGTCCCGTTCATGGACTACCGCTCCGACCGCGACCTGCACGCGCAGTACTTCGCCCGCAAGAGCGACGAGGAGTTCGGCGTGTACTGCGAGGGCAAGGACCTCGTCGGCACCAGCCTGGACGGCCTGCCGGCGCTGCCCCTTCCGCTGCCGCCGCGGGCGGGCTGAGGACCGCGGCCGGGCCGGGCCGCGCCCGGGGCCCGGCCGCGGCCGAGCGGGAGCGCACCGCCCGTACGGCACCGGACCGGTGGGCGGACGGCGCCGCTCGAAACCGTACGGTGGAGCGCAGCCGACAGATTGGATGCGCCGTGTCCCCGCGCCCGTACGTCCTGCTGAGCGCCGCCGTCTCGCTGGACGGCTATCTCGACGACGCGTCACCCGAGCGGCTGCTGCTCTCCAACCCGGCCGACTTCGACCGGGTGGACGAGGTCCGGGCCGGCTGCGACGCGCTGCTGGTCGGCGGCAACACGCTGCGCCGCGACAACCCCCGGCTGCTCGTCAACTCGCCGGAGCGGCGGGCCCGGCGGGTCGCGGCCGGCCGGCCGGAGTACCCGCTCAAGGTGACCCTCAGCGGCAGCGGCGACCTCGACCCCGGCCTCAACTTCTGGCACACCGGCGGCGCCAAGGTGGCGTACACCACGGACGCCGCCGCCCCCGCGCTGCGCGGAGCGCTGCACGGCCTCGCCGAGGTGGTGGGGCTCGGCCCGTCGGTCGCCCTCGGCGCCGTCCTGGACGACCTCGGGGCGCGCGGCGTCGGGCGGTTGATGGTGGAGGGCGGCGGCAGCATCCACACGCAGTTCCTCGCCGCCGGCCTCGCCGACGAACTCCAGCTGGCCGTCGCCCCGCTGCTGGTCGGCCAGCCGGGCGCGCCCCGCTTCCTCGGGCCGGCCGACTACCCCGGCGGGCCGGGGCGGCGGATGCGGCTGCTGGCGGCGCGTACGGTGGGCGATGTCGTCCTGCTCAGCTACGCCCCCAAGGAGTCCGCGCCGTGACCGGTGACCTGCACTGGCTGGCCCGCGCCGTCGAACTGTCCCGGCGCTGCCCGCCGTCCGAGACCGCGTTCTCCGTCGGCGCGGTGATCGTCGGCGCGGACGGCACGGTGCTGAGCGAGGGATACAGCCGCGAGGTGGACGACCGCAACCACGCCGAGGAGGCCGCGCTCGCGAAGCTGCCGGCCGGCGACCCCCGGCTGCGCACCGCCACCGTCTACAGCTCGCTGGAGCCGTGCGGGCAGCGGGCCTCCCGCCCGCACCCGTGCGCCGAGCTGATCATCGCGGCGGGGGTGCCGCGGGTGGTCGTCGCCTGGCGGGAGCCGGACCTCTTCGTACAGGCCTGCCAGGGCACGGCGCTGCTGACCGCGGCCGGCGTCGAGGTGGTGGAACTGGGCGAGCTGGCCGCCGAGGCGCGGGCGGTCAATGCGCACCTGCTCGGCCCCGCGTGACCTTTTTGTATCCTGGTATGACAAAGATCCCCCGACGAGGAGCTCAGATGCCCCCCGCCACCACCGCCACCGCCCGCGCGCTCCTGCTCGACATGGACGGCACCCTGGTCAACTCGGATGCCGTCGTCGAACGCTGCTGGCGGCGCTGGGCGGCCCGGCACGGACTCGACGGCGATCAGGTGATGAGCGTGGTGCACGGCCGGCAGGGCCACCTGTCGATGGCGCTGCTGCTGCCGGACCGGCCGATGGCGGTGAACCTCCAGGAGAACCGGGCGATGCTCGCCGACGAGACCGCCGACACCCTGGGCATCGTGCCCGTCCCCGGCGCCCCCGAGTTCATGGCCGCGCTGACGGGCCTGCCGCACGCGCTGGTCACCTCGGCCGACGAGGCGCTCGCCACCGTACGGATGGGCGCCGCCGGCCTGCCGATGCCCGACACCCGGGTCACCGCGGAGTCGGTCGGCGCCAGCAAGCCCGACCCGGAGGGCTTCCTCAAGGGCTCCGCCGCACTCGGCTTCGCCCCCGCGGACTGCATCGCCTTCGAGGACTCCGAGGCCGGCATCGCCGCCGCCCTGGCCGCCGGCATGCGGGTGGTCGGCGTCGGCCCGCGGGCCACCGCCCACCCGGCCACCTGGCACGTCGACACCCTGGAACAGGTCGCCGTGGCCACCGCGGCGGACGGCGCGCTGGTCCTGACCGTCGGCTGAGCCCGCCGGGTGAGCGGCGACCCTCCGGCGTAGCGTGGGAGGGAGGCCGACCAGGGACCGTCGGCTCCCCGTTCCGCGTTCGGGCCGGCCCAGGGGGGCCGGAACGGTCAGGAGCGGCTGTCATGGGCACACAGACAATCGAGGAACTCGCGGGCCTGGTCCGCGGTGGAGTGGTCGCCCCCGGTGACGGGGACTACGACGAGGCCCGCAGGGTCTACAACGCGATGATCGACCGCAAGCCGGCCGCGGTGGTGCACTGCGCCAACGCCGGCGACGTGATCGCGGCGGTCGACTTCGCACGGGGCAGCGGCCTCCCGCTCGCCGTCCGCGGCGGTTCGCACA
The DNA here is from genome assembly GCF_042735675.1 of Kitasatospora sp. NPDC059571. NCBI lineage: Bacteria > Bacillati > Actinomycetota > Actinomycetes > Kitasatosporales > Streptomycetaceae > Kitasatospora > Kitasatospora sp. NPDC059571. The sequence continues at coordinate 13,185 of NZ_JBHWBW010000131.1, read as the reverse complement.
GCGTGCCCGGTTACGGCACCTGCGACGGGGGCGTGGTGGCCGATCTGACGGGGATGCGCTCGGTGCGGGTCGACCCGGTGCGGCGCACGGCCCGCGTGGAGGGCGGCGCCACCCTCGGCGACCTGAACGCCGCCACCTACGCCTTCGGACTCGCCGTCACCGGCGGCATCATCTCCACCACCGGCGTCGGCGGCCTCACCCTCGGCGGCGGATTCGGCTACCTGGCCCGCAAGTTGGGCCTCACCTGCGACAACCTGCTGTCCGCGGACGTGGTCACCGCCGACGGGCGCTTCCGGGTGGTGAACGACAAGGAGGAGCCGGACCTCTTCTGGGCCCTGCGCGGCGGCAGCGGCAACTTCGGCGTGGTGACCTCCTTCGAGTTCCGGCTCAGCCCGGTGAAGGACATCGTCGGCGGCCCGGCGCTCTACGAACTGGAGCACGCCGCCGCCATCCTGCGCCGCTACCGGGAGTACATCGTCGACGCGCCCGAGGAGCTCGGCGTCTTCCCCGGCTTCCAGATCGCGCCGCCGCTGCCGTTCATCCCCGAGGACCGGCACGGCGAGCCCTTCGTCCTCCAGGTGTTCTGCTGGTCCGGCCCGCCGGAGGAGGCCGAGGCCGCGTTCCGCCCGCTGCGCGAGGTGGCGCCGCCGGTCGCCGAGATGATCGGCCCGATGCCGTACCCCACGCTCAACAGCGCCTTCGACGCGCTGGTGCCGCCGGGCCTGCAGCACTACTGGAAGGGCGTGTTCTCCACCGAGCTCACCGACGACGCGATCGCGGCCCACCTGGAGCACGGGCCGAAGGTGCCGAGCGTGAACTCCACCATGCACATCTACCCGATCAACGGGGCCTGCCACCGCGTCCCGCCGGAGGCGACCGCCTTCGCCCACCGCGAGGCCACCTTCGCCACGGTGATCGCCGGTATGTGGCCCGACCCGGCCGAGAACGCGGCCAACATCGCCTGGGTGCGCGACTACTACGACGCCATCGCCCCGCACTCGGAGGCCGGCGGCTACGTCAACTTCATGTCCGACGACGACCAGCAGCGGGCCGCCGACAACTACGGCGCCAGCTACCGGCGGCTGGTGGAGGTCAAGCGGGCCTACGACCCCGGCAACCTGTTCCGGGTCAACCACAACATCAGGCCCTGACCTGTCCAGCGCCGAACACCGCCCCGGCGAGCTGCATGACGACCGGGGCCTCGGCGCCGTCGACACCGGTCGGGTTGAGCGAGTAGACGACCGTCCGGGCGAGGTCCCGGGTCGCGAACACACCGCTCGTCCAGCCCGGCCGGGAGCCGGTCTTGCCCCAGAGCTCCACGCCGGCGATCTCCGTCCGCTCCAGGCCCATGCTCATGCAGGCCCGGCCGGCGTCCGGACCGGTCTCGCAGTGGCTGCTGTGGTGGGTGGGCACGTCCGGGACGGTGAACAGCGCCGCCTGCTGGGCGGGCGGCAGCAGGCGGCCGCGGAACAGCGCGGTGATGAACCGGTCCAGGTCCGGCGCGCTGGAGATCAGGCCGCCCTCGGCCCACGGCCACGGGCTCTGCTCGGTCACGTCCACCCGCCGCGGGCTGCCGTCCGGGCCCGGCACCGACAGGCGCGGCCGGGCGGCCGGGTGCGACAGCGCGGGGTCGTCCACCGCCGGCACGGAGGTGTCGTGCAGCCCGAGCGGCCGGATGATCCGCTGCCGGACCTCGTGCGCGTAGTCGTGCCCGGTGACCTTCTCGACCAGCAGGCCGGCCACGAAGGTGTTCATGCCGTTGTACTGCTGCGCGGTGCCGGGCGGGAAGGACATCGCCTGGCCGTCCATGGTGGCCACCACCCGCTCGGGCGTCCATGACTCGAAGCGGTGGTCGACGAACCAGGCAGCGGTGCCGTCGCCCCACGGGCCGTCGGCACCGTTCGGCAGGCCGCTGGTGTGGTTCAGCAGCTGCCCGACCCGGATCGGCGGGAAGGAGGCCGGCAGCAGTCCGGGCAGGTAGTGCTGCACGGGGGTGCCGAGGTCGAGGCGGTGCTCGGCGGCCAGCTGGAGCACCACGGTCGCCGTGAACACCTTGGAGATCGAACCGATCCGGAAGCGCCCGTCCGCGTCGGGCTCCCGCCCGGTGGCCGGGTCGCCGGTGCCGCCCACCTCCTCCAGTCGGCCGGCCCGGCCGGAGACCCGGACGAGCGCCCCGGACACATCGGCGGTCGGCAGCCCGGCGAGCACCTGCCGGACGGCCTCGTGGTCCAACGGGGGCAGCCGGTCGGCCTGCCGGACGGCGGCCGGACGGCCCGGCTCGGCGACCGCGGGTCCGGCGGTGCCCACCGCCAGCGCGGCGAGCACCGCACCGGCGGCGGCGAGGGCGGTCCAGCGGCTGTGGCGTACAACGGTTCCCACGGTGGCATCCCCTGACGGTTCATCATCTCGGGGCCGGCTCCTCCGGCCCGCCGCCGAGTCTTCCGAACCGGGGCCGCCGGGCCATCCGGGAACGTCCCCCACCCGCCCCCGATCCACCCCTGGGCCCGCCCGGGGGACAACCCCGACGCCGGGCCGGGGCGGGGCCGCCGAACCGCGGCACGGACGCCACCGGCCGGGCACGGCCGGCCCTGTTCGAGCCCTTCCCTCACGCACAATTTCCTGTACCCGGAAGAGGAGCGGACCGTGAAGACGATGTCGTACTCGGAGTCCCGCGCACGGTACGCCGAGGTGCTCAATGCGGTCACGGACGACCGCGAGGAGATAGTGATCACCAGGGCGGGGCGCGAGCCCGTCGTCATCGTCTCGCTGGAGGACTACCAGTCCCTCATCCATCGAAGAACTGGAGGCCGGCGGCGGCACCGTCCGGGAGTTGGCGGATCCGGAGTGACGATGACCTTCGCCTCCCGCGCCCGGGAGGACCACCTGTGGTGGCAGGCGCAGGACCGCAAGATCCTCAACCGGATCAACACCCTCCTCGCCGACGTCGCGCGCAACGGGAACGAGGGGATCGGCAGACCCGAGCCGCTGAAGCACGGCTTCCAGGGCTACTGGTCACGGCGGATCAACGACGAGCACCGCCTCATCTACAAGGTGACCGACGACGCGGTCCGGGTGGCGCAGTGCCGCTACCACTACGAGGGCTGATCCGGCTCCACGGGCTGCCGTGCGGGAGCGCCCCCGCGGCTGGCCCGGAACGACGGGGGGCCGCCGCCCCCCCCCCCCGGTGGGGGCGCCCGCCGCCGGGCGGGGGGGCGCCCGTGTGTCGGGAAAACCCCCCCCCCCCCGCCCGCCGAGAGGAACGCCATCGCGCCGA